>NZ_NUMC01000013.1:0-42277 GCF_002577655.1 Bacillus sp. AFS040349
AAATCTTTTGACACTACCCGTTTTACAGCATCCTTTGTCACTGACGTAAACGTTTCGTCTAGGATGGAAATGAGGGATGTAATATCCTCTTTTGTCATGATTAGTGGTGGGGCAAAAACAAGTGTATCTTGACCATCAAACACAACAGATCGAAGTATGAGTCCTCTTTTCGCTGCTTCATTAACAAGTTGAGGTGCTAATGGTGTCTCAAAGCGTTCGTTAGTTTGCTTATCTTTTACAATTTCAATAGCCCCCATTAAGCCTAGCGCTCGAACTTCACCAATCATGCTATGCTTTTCCTGTAACGATTGAAAGCCTTGTAGCATTTCTTGCCCCATTACTGCTGCATTTTCAACCAAATTTTCTCGCTCAATAATCTCGATATTTTTAAGTGCAACAGCACAAGCCATTGCGTGACCACTGTACGTATAGCCATGAAGCAATGTTCCTGTCGATAATTCTTTAAATTCCTTGTGTAATGTCTCGGAAATCATAACCCCACCTAATTGAGCATATCCGCTTGTTACCCCTTTTGCAAAACACATCATATCAGGTGTTACGCCATAATGATCGATACCAAAATATGTTCCAGTACGGCCAAATCCTGTAATAACTTCGTCAGTGATAAAAAGAATATCGTATTCATCACAAATTTCACGAACTTCTTGGAAGTATCCATCTGGAGCAATGTGAACTCCACCAGCTCCCTGAACTGGCTCAGCAATAAATGCTGCAACTGTTTCAGGTCCTTCTTGTTCAATTAAGCTTCGTAATGATTTTGTTGAAAAATGATCAACATAATGAAAATCGGGAGCAATTGATGTTGTAAAATCACGAAACGGTTTTAAACCTGTTGCACTTGTAGCCCCCATTGATACTCCATGGTATGACTTTGTTCGAGAAATTATTTTTTGTTTATTCGGCTTACCTTTTAACACCCAATAATGACGAGCAAGCTTATAAGCCGTATCATTTGATTCCGATCCACCTGATGTGAAGAATGTGGTTGATAAGTTTCCTGGTGCAATCTCAGCCAGTTTAGCTGCTAGACGAATGGCCGGCTCATTACTGAAAGTTGCAAAACAAGAGCTAAAAGCTAATTTTTTCATTTGCTCCTTCGCTACTTCACTAATTTCCTCACGGCCGTGCCCGATATTCACATTCCATAAAGAAGACATTCCATCTATTAGCTTGTTTCCCTTCATATCTGTTAGAAAAACTCCGTTACCTTCTGTAAAAATAAACGATGGACCTTCTTTTTGCTGCTGTCCGATCGGTGAAGTTGGATGTAAAAAATGTTTCTTATCTAATTCCGCTAATTCTTCCATTTTGTTTGTATCAATCACGACTAACAACTCCTTTAATAAAATCTATTATTTCTTTACTATATTGCAAGTTCCGTGCCAACTTCCTCCCTTGATTTAATAAGATAGTTTCAATCATTTTGATTCATTTTTAAATCAAATATGCTAAAATCGATTTACATTCAAATCAACTAAACATTTTAATTCATAAATGAATCAAAATCTTGGAGGATGTATGGAAAAGCACATACTCAATATGGTGTTAGATAAAATTATCGAAACTTCCAACAACAATATTACGATTACAGATCATCAGGGAGTTATTCTACGGTCTAATCCCAATCATTGGTCAATCTATGGAATTAAAGCTGATCAATACCTTGGAAAGTCTGTATATCAGCTTCAAAAAGAAGGCATTTTATCTCCTTCTATTCATGCGATGGTTTTAGAAAATAAGAAAACTTCTCAAATTTTACAACATACCAAAACGGGCAAAGTGGTTATGGCTACAGGTTTTCCCATTTTCAACGAGCAAGGTAACATAATGTGCGTCATTAGCTATAGCCAAGATCAAACAGAAATTATGAATCTACAGGAAGAGTATGAGAGATTACAAAGAAAGCTCGTTAGCTATCAAACCGAGGTCGAGGAGCTTCGTGAAAAAGATGCTGAACAATATGGAATTTTATTTCGCAGTCAATCTATTGAGCAAATTGTTAAAACCATTTATCGTGTATCAAAAACAGATGCAACTGTTCTTCTTTTAGGACCTTCAGGTGTAGGAAAAAGTACGTTTGCCAGGATGTTGCATGCTAACAGTGCTAGAAAAGATGAACCATTTATAGAAGTAAACTGCAGTACAATTCCTGAAACATTGTTCGAATCAGAAATGTTCGGCTATGAGTCCGGCTCTTTTACAGGTGCAAATAAACAAGGAAAACAAGGACTAATTGAGCAAGCAAAAGATGGCACACTTTTCTTAGATGAAATTGGAGAATTGCCTTTAAGTGTCCAAGCAAAGCTACTACGCGTTCTGCAGGAGAAAAAAGTGATGAGAGTTGGAGGAAAAGAGGAGAGACACATCAATTTCCGCTTAATTGCTGCGACAAACCAAGACATTGAGTCCATGGTTGAAAAAGGAGAATTCCGTTTAGACTTATTTTATCGAGTTAATATTATTCCGCTTCATATTCCTCCTTTACGTGAGAGAAAAGAAGATATACCGATTTTACTTCAACATTATGTTAAAAGTATTAATGAAAAATACCAACTATCAAAGAAACTACATTCAACAACGTACGACTTATTTACCCAATATGATTGGCCGGGAAATGTTCGTGAGTTGGAAAATATATTAGAACGGGTTATGCTTACAACTGATGAAGAAATCATTTACCCTGAACATTTACCAGCTACCATTAAAAAAGAACATCTATCCGAATCTGCAATACTACCATTTATTGACCACCATATCGATGAAGGGCATAACTTAAAAGAAGCTGTTGAACAGGTAGAAAAAAGATTGCTATATAAAGCGATGGAACGCTGTAAAACAACTTACGAAATGGCTGAATATCTTGGAATCAGTCAGCCTTCCATTGTTCGGAAACTAAAACAATACTCTATAAATATGAAAGAAGAACGAAGGAAATAGCTCCCTCCGTTCTTCTTAATTATCCAACTCCTTCAGCAAATCTTTTTCGCTTAGATGAAGAAGGAATATTTAGTTCATCTCGATATTTTGCAATCACTCTTCTCGAAAGCTCAATCGAATGTTCTTCTGCAAGGATGTGTACAATCTTTTGATCTGATAATGGCTTTAATTTATTTTCTTGATCAATCACTTGTTTCATCATTTTTTTAATATGTGAAGCAGTTGTACTACCAGCAGTAGAACTACTAGTATAGAGTGAATGAGTAAAGAAATGCTTTAATTCAAAAATTCCTTGTGGTGTTTCCATATATTTATTGGATGTGATCCGGCTTACCGTTGATTCGTGCACTTCCAATTCCTCTGCAATGTCTTTTAAGCTTAGAGGCTTTAGGGATTCTGAGCCTTTATAAAAAAAGTCTCTTTGTTTTTCTACAATTGCTTTAGCAACACGGTACAGTGTTAACTGTCTGTGATTAACACTTTTAATTAGCCATTGCAGCTCATGATATTTTTCTTTTATATATGAATTTATTTCTTTATCTTTTAACAAAGATTTATATTGTGCTTGAAATTGTATCTTTGGAATCAGCTCATCATTTACCGAAACCACCAATTCTCCATCCACCTCAATCACCGAAACATCAGCAGCAATATACTCTGGAACATCATGGCTAAAAGAGCTTCCTGGTCTTGGCTGTAATTGCTGGATAACATCATGAACTTTTTGGATCTCTTCCAAAGAGATTGATCGTTTGTTTGAGATAATCTTCCATCTTTTATTAGCAAAATCCTCCATGTATTCGGCAACAATCATTTCAGCAAGTTCATTTTTTTCTGGACTTCTTTTCAGTTGCAACAATAAACATTCCTGAAGATTACGGGCTCCCACACCAACAGGCTCTAAGCTTTGAAGTAGAGATAATATTTCTCTCCCTTCTGTTGACGTTATCTTTAAGTCTAAACAAAGCTCCTCCACATCTTCCGTTAAATAACCATTTTCATTTACATGATAAATAAAATATTGTACCTGCTTCTTTATATGCTCACTTAGATTCAGAAGCCTTAATTGACGAATGAGATGTTCTCGAAGGCTCTCTCCTTTCCTAGTTAGAAAATCAAGGGGAGATAGTTGTTTATCTTGCTCTTCATAACGAAACGTTGTGTTTCTTGTAAAATCGCGATCCACAATAATATCCTTCGGGTCATGATCTTCCATTTCAAGTAAGGGATTTTCCAATGACTTTTCTTGAATAAAATCTGTTAGTTCTGCCGTCGAGAATTGCAGCAGTGAAATTGCTTGTGCCAGCCCTTGAGTCATCGTTAAACTTGTTACTTGTTGTTGAAAAAGTCCTGCACTCATTTGCATGATACTCACCCGTTTTACTTTAAGATGAGTTCATTGTAACGATCCTCACATGAAAAAACAGGAATGTTGTAAGAAGATCTAACCATGTTTTTTATAATATCTAATTACATATCAAGTTCTTCAAACTTAATTTCAGGTGGCGGACTTTTAAATAAATTTGTTGTAAAGGCTAAATAAATGATGCCAAGTCCTGTCCATATTAATCCTATGATGATGGAGAAAAGATCTAAATTGATCCAAAGATAAATAATAAAAATTAAACCTAAACAAGGTGCAATGATATTACTTATTATGTTACTAGCTGTACGTGCTTGTTTTGTTTTTAAAAACGAGATAATGACACATAAATTAACAAACGAAAAAGCGGTAAAAGCTCCGAAGTTAATTAAAGAGGTTGCTGTTTCTAAATCTAAAAATAATGCAGACAACGCTAGAATACCTACTAGAATAATATTTAGTATAGGTGTGTTTTGTTTTGGAGAAACATATCCAAAGAAAGATTTAGGAATCACCTTGTCTCTTCCCATCGCAAATAATAAACGTGATGCACTTAATTGAGCCGCTAATCCTGATGCAAATACCGAAACTAATGCCCCACTAATGAAAAGTGATAAAAAGAAATTCCCTCCTATTATATAGGCGATTTCAGGTGAAGCACCTTCAATATCTTGAAATACCGAAACATCAGGAAAAAGTGATTGCATAAAGTAAGTAACTGTAAAGAAAAACACCCCGCCTATAGTAGCAACGATTAAGATCGCTTTCGGAATATTTTTTCTTGGATTAACCGTTTCTTCTGAGAGAGTTGTGATTGCATCAAATCCGATAAAAGATAGTGCTAGTAAAGCAGCCCCAGCAAGTAATGGTGACATTTCCATGTTTGCAGGAAATAGGGATTGTAGTGTAATAAATTGATGAGCTCCATCACTATTAATTGTTCTAATATTTAAATAAATAAAAATGGTCCCAACTAAAAATTGAAAAATAACAAGCAATATATTAATAGATGCTGTAATTTTCACTCCAAAAATATTAAAAATCGTAATAACAGCAATTAAACCGATCACCCAAACTGCTTCTGGAATATTTGGAAATCCAGATGACAAATAAATATTTGCTAACAATGCATTAATCATCGGCAATGCGAGATAGGCAATAAATGTCACCCAGCCCACAAGGACTCCAATGTATGGGTTCATAATTTTTCTGGTATAAGTATAAACAGAACCTGATATTGGGAACATTTTTACTAATTTACCATAACTTAGAGCCGTAAATAGAATGGCAGTAAAAACAACTAAATATGAAGCTGGGACATACCCTCCGGATGCATCCGAAGCAATTCCAAATGTATCAAAAACAGCAAATGGAGACATATAGGCAATCCCGATTGCGATCACATGTATTAATTTCAATTGTCTTCGAAGTTGACCACTATTTTCTTTTACATCCAATTTAAAAACACCCTTCCTACTATGTTTTCTTCTCTAGCAAGTTACCGATTCTCTATGTTAAAAGTACACAATTAATAGTTTCCCGCCTAAACGGCGGGAACATTCTTACTTATTCAAGATTAATCCAAACACTCTTAACTTCTGTATAATTAGAAAGAGCATATGAACCCATTTCTCTACCAAATCCAGATTCCTTATAACCTCCGAATGGAACTGCTGCGTTTGTTATATTATAACAATTCACCCATACAGTACCTGCTTTTAATCGATTTGCTACTTTATGAGCATATTTAACATTTTCAGTCCAAATTCCCGCTGCTAAACCGTATGAAGAAGCATTTGCTCTTTTTATTACTTCTTCTATATCATCATAAGGCATCGCGACAACAACTGGTCCAAAAATCTCCTCTTTCGCAATTGCCATATGATCCTCAACCTCAGTAAACACGGTAGGGGTAACATAATAACCAGAATCTAATGTTTGACCTCCTACTAATAAATGTGCTCCTTCTTCCAATCCCTTTTGAATATAAGAAGTGACGATTTCTTGCTGTCTTTTAGAAACTAATGGTCCCATTGTTGTTGATTCATCTAACCCATTTCCTAATGTAACCCCATTTGCATAATCTACTAATTTATCAGTTACCTCTTTGTACATATGCCTCGGAATAAAAACTCTTGATCCTGCACAACAAACCTGACCTTGATTGACCATAATACCCGAAAACACTCCTGGTATCGCTTTATCTAAATCAGCATCAGGTAAGATGATATTTGGGGATTTCCCACCAAGCTCTAACGTAACGCGCTTTAATGTGTCAGCAGCGATCTTCATGATTCTTTGACCAACAGGTGTAGAGCCTGTGAACGCAATTTTATTCACTTTGGGATGACGAACTAACGCCTCACCAGCAATTTTTCCGAAGCCATTAATAATGTTAATAACACCTTTAGGAAAACCAGCCTCCTCTATTAGCTTCCCAAGATAAATAGCCGAAAGCGGGGTTTGCTCAGCAGGTTTAAGAACAATGGTACAACCAGTTGCAAGAGCAGGAGCTATCTTCCATAGTGCCATCATGATCGGAAAATTCCAAGGAATAATTTGCCCTACAACTCCAACTGCTTCGTGTCTAGTATAGTTAAAAAATTCTCCGGAAACAGGAATCGTTTCACCGTAATTTTTATTTGTCCAACCAGCAAAGTACCTTAAATTTTCGATTGCATTTGGTAAATCAGCAGATAACATTTCATTGATTGACTTACCATTATCTAGCGTATCTAATTGAGCTAGTATTTCAATATCACGTTCCATTAGATCAGCTAGCTTATTCATTAATTTTGAACGTTCATAAGAACTAATCTTAGGCCATGCACCATTTTCAAATGCTTCGGCAGCAGCTTCTACAGCCAAGTCAACGTCATATGGCCCCGCTTCATAAACCTCAGCAAGAATTTCTTCTGTAGCAGGATTGATTGTCTCAAAGGTTCTCCCTTCCACTGAATCTTTCCATTCTCCATTAATAAATAATTGTTTAGGTCCTTGTAAAAAGGTAATAACTTCTGGATGAAGTTGAATCACTTCAAAACCTCCTAGTTAGATCATAATTTTTGTGAAAAAGATGCTAGAGCATCATCCAAAATAGAAATGGTCTTTTCAATCTCCAGTTTCGTAATAGTTAGTGGAGGCGCAACCGCGATAATATTCATCCCTGGCTCAAAATCAAAGCATCTTATCAATAGTCCTCGTTTATAACACTCATCAACAACTGAAACGGCTGCTTGTGTGGACTGCTCAAAAGGGATATTGTGATCTGGATTTTTCATTAAATCAAAACCAGCTAATAGTCCAACATTTCTTTGATTTGTGAAAATCTCATGTTTTTCATTTAAATAGTGAAAACCTTTTTCTAGTTCAATGCCCATTTGCTGTGCATTTTCAACCAATCTTTCATTCTCAATAATTTCGATATTCTTAAGTCCTACAGCACAAGCAGTTGGGTGGCCACTATACGTAAATCCATGTGGAAGAACATCATCGTAATCTTTAATCACATTTGCAACTCGATCATTCATTACAACACCACCAAGGTGTGCATATCCACTCGTAATTCCTTTGGCAATACTCATTAGATCAGGAACTACTTCCCAATTATTTACTCCAAATAACTCTCCTGTTCTACCAAAACCACAGATTACTTCATCTGCTATTAGTAAAATATTTAATTCATCACAAAGCTTCCTAACGGCTTTCAAATATCCTTCTGGAGGTAGATGAACGCCACCAGCACCTTGTATAGGCTCAAGGATTACAGCCGCAACATGTTCTGCACCTTCACTCTCAATCAAGCTTCTGATACATCCAGAAAACTCAGGGTGAGATTTGTCTCCAAGTTCACATTCTGTTAAATGAGCTTTAGCATTTAAAATATCAGGATCTAATGAGCCAGAAAAATTTCTAAACGCATCAATGCCCGTTGCCCTTTGTGCTGAAACTGTAACACCGTGATATCCTCGTCTTAATGAAATAATTTTTCTTTTATTTTTAAAACCTTTTTGTTCCCAATAAAAACGTGATAGTTTAAAAGCTGTATCGTTTGATTCAGATCCTCCGGACGTATAAAAAATTGTATTTAAATCACCAGGAGTGATGGAGGCTATTTTCTCTGCTAAACGGATAGCCGGCTCATTTCCATATCCATAAAAAGTTGAGCTATACGCCATTTTCATCATTTGCTCATGTGCTACATCTGCTAATTCTTTTCTTCCGTGACCTACATTGACATTCCATAACATTGAAACTCCATCAATATAGGAACGATTATGAACGTCTTTTACATAAACACCTTTTCCTTCAGAAAAAATAATTTTTGGTCCTACTGACGCATGAACCTTTGGCACAGCCACAGGGTGGATAATATGTTTTTTATCTAAATTACTTAGCTCATCAAAATTTGTTTTTGTTAGTAATTCCTCTTGTTTAAATGTCATGTTCATTCGCTCCCAACTTATTAATTTTCAGTTGATAGATTCAGAATAACTGATAAAAGAAGATTAGCTCCCTTTTCAATATCATCGTCCAATGTTTTCTCTAACACATTATGACTAATTCCATTTATACTCGGTAAAAAGATCATCCCAGTATCACCTAAATAACTCATATATTTAGCATCATGTCCTGGACCGCTGTACAATCTTTTAAATGAGAAGTTCAACTTTTCAGCAGTTTCAGAAATAACATCTGTTATAAGCGGTGAAAACGTAACAGCATTTGAATCCCAAGGAGTTTGAATGGTTAACTCCACTTGATGTAAAAAAGCTATTGTACTTAATTGTTCTTTTAATCTTTCGATTGCGTCATTTCTCGTCTCATCATCTCGGTGTCTGATGTCAACCGTAAATTCAACTTCACCAGGAATAACATTTGCAACATTGGGGCTAACATTCAACTTTCCTACCGTTGTTTTTAAGCCCTCAATCTCACGAGTAAGTTCATTAATACGTGTGATCATTTTAGATGAAATCACTAAAGGATCCTTCCGATTTTCCATAGGAGTTGGTCCTGCATGATTGCTTTCTCCAATCACTTTAACTGTTAACCAACTCATCCCTTGAATTCCCTCAACAATTCCGATCGTTTTATTCTCTCTTTCTAAAATAGGTCCTTGTTCAATATGAAGCTCAATGAAATTTCTCACTGATTTAATCCGATTTTCCTCATCGCCCATATATCCAATTTCCTTAAGAGCTTCTTCGAATGTTTTTCCATTTGTATCTTTTAAGTTATAAATAAAATCTTTTGTAAATACTCCGGCAACCCCACCTGATCCTAGCATCGGTGGCGAAAATCTTGCCCCTTCTTCATTTGTAAAATTAATAATTTCAATTGGATAATCCGTTTCGATTCCATGCTCATTTAGTACACGAATCACTTCTAATGAGCTCAAAACACCGAGTATTCCATCATAACGGCCACCACAAGGTTGTGTATCAAGATGTGACCCTATGGCTATTGCAGGTTCGTTGTTTTTTCTACCGTATCTTCGTCCATATATGTTTCCGAAATCATCCACTCTTACATCAAGATTTTCTGCCTTCAGCCACTCGCAAAATTGATTCCTCATCAATTTATCTTCATGTGTAAGAGCTAGTCGATTCAGGCCTCCATTATCTATCGCCCCAATTTTTGAACTAATATTAATTGTTTCTAGAAGTCTAGTTCTATTAATACTTAGTTTAGTTGTTTCCACTTCTTCCCCTCCTCTCTTTTATTAGGTGCAAGATCTATGCCAAATGAAAAATGATGTTAAATAGAGCTTAAATAGACAAATTTTCTGAATAATGATAATATTGACACGCAAATGAATCGATTCCGCTTCAAAGTTGAATCGATTTCGATTAATCGATTCGATATCGACTCAAAAGGAGATGGCGCATGAGTTTACATACTGAATTTTTCACAGCTGTTCTTAATCATCTTAATGATGGTATTTTTATAGCTGATCATAATGGAATTGCAAAATGGCTTAATAACACAAGCACAAAGCAGCTAGGATTAAGTCGGGAAAACATTATTGGAAAAACCGTCGAAGATTTAGAAGCTATGGGGGTATTTACTCCATCTGTCACAAAAATAGTTTTAAAAACAAGAAAAACAACAACAAAGGTACAAACCTCAAAAGGAAGACAATACCTCGCAACAGGCTATTTAATAAACATAGAAGGAACTGAACACGTAGTTGTTCATGTTAAAGATGTGACAGAAACCGTAAAAGCATCACTAAAACTAGAAAAAACAGAAGCATTAGTAAGACAGTACTGGGAGCAAATTCAGGAAATGAAATTATCTCAATACAAAGAAACAGACAACAAAAAGATCATAGGTAAAAGTAAAAAACATGTTGAGATGATTGAGTTAATTAACAGAGTGGCAAGCTTCGATGCAACGGTTTTGTTAACGGGAGAGTCTGGTGTTGGAAAAAGCTTTTCAGCAGAGGAGCTTCACTTAAAAAGTCAAAGATCTGATAAACCATTTGTAAAAATAAATTGTAGTGCAATACCAGAAACATTAGTTGAATCAGAATTATTCGGCTATACGAAAGGAGCTTTTACAGGAGCTAACGCCAAAGGAAAACAAGGATTAGTTGAAAAAGCGAACGGAGGTACACTGTTTTTAGATGAAATTGGGGAGTTACCTCTTCATCTTCAACCGAAATTATTGCAATTACTACAAAATAAAACATACATTCCGATTGGAAGTACGGAGGAAAAAAGAGCAGATATCAGAATCATAGCAGCAACAAACCAAAATCTACAATTAATGGTGAAACAAAAGAAGTTTAGAGAGGATTTGTTTTACCGCCTAAATGTTATCACAATTGAAATACCTTCTATTAAAGACCGAAAAGACGACATTCTTCCTCTTCTTTACCACTACCTAGAAAAATTCAACCACAAATATAACCGAAATGTCGCTTTTAACAAAGAAACATTAGAACAGTTACAGCATTATGAATGGCCTGGAAATATTAGAGAACTAGAAAATACAGTTGAGAGATTAGTCATTACAGCCTATAACAACCGTATCACGTTAGAAGACCTACCAGAAAATATTCACAAAAAAGCAATAGCGACCAGCGAAACGACCACTAAAAAAACCACAACATTACAGTTAAATCACCTAAGCCTAACAGAGTATATAGAAAACATTGAAAAGGAAATGATTCAACATGCATTAATTGAGCATGGTACTGCGAGAAAAGCTGCTACTGCACTAGGGATTACACAATCATCCATCACAAGAAGAATAAAAAAATATGAAATACATAACTTCTAGTTTGAGAATTGGCACACTTATTGCATAACTAATTATGAATTCAATTTATTAATAGCTAAAATTTTTTCATTAAAATACACTTTTATTTATTCAAAGATTAGGAGGATCATAGATGGTTGTACAGATTACTAGCACACCAAAAAAAGATGGATTTAGAATGCCGGGAGAATTTGAGCCTCATAAAGGAACTTGGATGCTCTGGCCTACACGAACTGATACGTGGAGAGCAGGTGCAAAACCAGCGCAACGAGTATTTGTTGAAGTAGCAAAAGCAATTTCAAGATTTGAACCCGTTACAATGTGCGTATCCTCTGATCAATTTGAAAACGCCCGTGCCAAGCTACCAGAAAACATTAGAGTCATAGAATTGTCCTCTAATGATGCTTGGATGAGAGACATGGGCCCTACATTTGTAAAAAATGATAAAGGTGAAGTCCGCGGGATTGACTGGGGATTCAACGCTTGGGGTGGTCTTGAAGAAGGACTATATTTTCCATGGCATTTAGATTTACATGTTAAGAAGAAAGTGCTTGAAATTGAACAGTTAAAAAGATATGACGCTTCCGAACTAATCCTTGAAGGTGGCGCCATTACAGTTGACGGTGAAGGTACATTAATTACAACAGAACAATGTCTATTAAACTCAAACCGTAACCCCTCACTTTCAAAGGAAGAAATCGAAAAGAAACTAGATGATTACTTAAATATAGAAAAAGTAATTTGGCTTAAAGATGGGTTAGTTGGTGATGAAACTGATGGACACGTAGATGAAATTGTCTTTTTTATCCGACCTGGTGAGGTGGCAATTGGATGGACTGACGACCAAAATCATTCACAGTATAAGGTCTTAAAAGAAGCCTATGACATATTAAGTGCTGCAACAGATGCAAAGGGAAGAAAGTTAAAAATTCATAAAATTCATCTTCCTGACCAAATCCTATTAACACCATCTGAAAGTGAAGAAATTGACTTTGCTCATAACAGCTTCCGTCGCTCAACTGATGTAACATTCATCTCCACTTATATTAATTGTTATTTATGCAATGGTGGTGTGATCCTACCTGTATTTGATGATCCTCAAGATTCGGTTGCCATCGAAGCTTTCAAAAAAATGTTTCCTGATCGAGAAATCGTTCCTGTAAACACTCGAGAAATATCTGTAGCTGGAGGCAATATTCACTGTATAACACAACAACAGCCATTACCTTAAATTTAAAATTCCTGATATGAAAACCCGGATAGAAAGCCTTAACAACAACTTCTACCCGGGTTTTTCTTTCTAGTAAAAATCAAAAAACATCACACAAAACCTTCTCAGAAATCTTTAACTCTGCTTCAGTCGAATCAACAATATCTTGAACACTATATCCTTTAGCCACTTCAACTAAATGTAACCCATCCTCTTTTACATCAATAACAGCCCTGTCTGTGATTATTCGGTCTACAACACCTTGCCCTGTTAACGGCAAGGTACATTGTTTTAATATTTTAGGTTGGCCGGCTTTGTTCACATGCTCCATAATAACGATAATCTTTTTAGCACCATGAACTAAATCCATTGCACCGCCCATGCCTTTAATCATTTTGCCTGGAATCATCCAGTTTGCTAGATCACCATTTTCAGATACTTCCATTCCACCTAAAATAGCAACATCAATATGGCCTCCACGAATCATCGCGAATGACTCTGCATTACTGAAGAAGCTAGCCCCTTTAATGGCTGTAACAGTTTCTTTTCCCGCATTGATTAAATCCGGATCTACCTCTTCTTCAGTTGGGTATGGTCCAATCCCTAATAATCCATTTTCAGATTGAAGGACAACATTTTTATTTTCAGAAAGATAGTTCGCAACCATTGTTGGCATTCCTATTCCTAAATTCACATAAAAACCGTCTTGAATTTCTTTTTCAGCTCTTTGTGCAATTTTCACACGTACATTTGTCATACTATTCCCCTCCTCTATTATTCTATTAAGATCGAACAGTTAAACGCTCAATTCGTTTTTCATGTTTTCCAACAATAAGTCCTTGAACATAAATACTTGGCGTATGGATAGCATCTGGATCAAGCTCACCTACTTCAACAATTTCTTCGACCTCTACAATGGTTACTTTTCCTGCAGCAGCCATAATTGGATTAAAGTTTTGGGCCGTTTTTCGGTAAATAACATTTCCTAATTTATCAGCTTTCCAAGCTTTTATTAAACTAAAGTCAGCAGTAAGAGCCTCTTCTAATAAATATTCTTTCCCATTAAATTCTCTCGTTTCTCTTCCTTCTGCAATCGGTGTTCCTACACCAGCTGGAGTATAGAATGCTGGGATTCCTGCTCCACCTGCACGAATTTTCTCTGCTAACGATCCTTGAGGGGTAAGTTGAACTTCTAATTCTCCGCTTAATACTTGTCTTTCAAACTCTTTATTTTCTCCAACATAAGAAGATACCATCTTTTTAATTTGTTTATTATTTAGTAGTAAACCTAGTCCCCAATCATCTACACCACAGTTATTTGAAATGACCGTTAAATCTTTTACATTTTTATCACGAAGAGCTTTAATAAGATTTTCAGGAATTCCAACTAATCCAAAACCACCGACCATTAATGTCATTCCATCCTTAATTTCTGCAACAGCTTCTTCAAAGCTTGTAAATATTTTCTTCATCTTCCATACCCCTCTCTCTTAATAGGCTTCAATAATCGTTGAAACGCCTTGACCGCCACCAATACATAATGTTGCTAATCCATATCTAGCATTGCGACGCTTCAATTCGTGAATAAGTGTAGTTAATACTCTTGTTCCACTTGCTCCAATTGGATGCCCTAATGCAATGGCTCCTCCATTTACATTTAATATATCTTTTGAAAATTGAAGATCTTTTCCTACTGCTAACGATTGTGCTGCAAAGGCTTCATTTGCTTCAATAAGATCTAAATCTTCAACACTTAATCTAGCTTTCTCCAATGCTTTCTTTGTTGCTGGAACGGGACCAATTCCCATAATACTTGGATCAACAGCAGCGCTCGCATTTGCTTTAATCGCTGCTAAAGGCTTTATACCAAGCTCTTCAGCCTTGCGCGCACTCATCATTAGAACTGCAGCAGCACCATCATTAATTCCTGAAGCATTACCAGCTGTTACTCTGCCATCCTTTTTAAATGCAGGCCTTAACTTCTCCAGCTTTTCAACAGTTGTCCCAGGCTTAACATATTCATCCTTATCAAATAGAAGGGGTTCCCCTTTGCGTTGCGGGATCGTAACCGGCACGATTTCATCTTTAAATTTTCCTTCATTCAAAGCCTTTTCTGCTTTTTCCTGACTCCATGCAGCAAATTCATCTTGTTCCTGACGTGTTAATTCGTATTGATCACAAATATTTTCTGCTGTCATTCCCATATGATAGTCGTTAAATGCACACCATAATCCATCATGAATCATACTATCGATCAGCTTTTGATCACCCATTTTGTATCCTTCTCTTGCTCCCATTGTAAGGTAAGGCGCTTGGCTCATATTTTCCATTCCACCTGCAATGACGATTTCGGCGTCTCCTGTCAAAATTGCCTGTGAGGCCAAGTGAACGGCCTTTAATCCCGAGCCACACACTTTATTAATCGTGAAACTGGAAACATGTTGTGGCAACCCTGCTCCTATCGCAGCTTGCCTAGCTGGATTTTGACCAAGTCCGGCTTGAAGCACATTCCCCATGATCACTTCATCTAACATATCTCCTTTAATTCCTGCTCTTTCCATCACCGCTTTAATAACAATGGAACCTAATTGAACAGCACTTATGTTTTTTAAGCTACCGCCAAACTGCCCAATCGGCGTTCTTAAAGCGCTTACAATCACAACCTCATCTTGACTCATCTTCAAGTTCCTCCCTTAATAAGAGTTTATTCTGAAGCTTTGTTCTATATTTACTTATTAATTTACAGCAATCTCACTTATGAGTAAAATGAATAATAGTTATAAAATTTATTACAAATCAGAATAAAAAGGTGATACGTTTGGAATTAAAAGATCTTCGTTATTTTACAGAAGTCGCAAACTACGGAAGCTTTACCAAAGCAGCGGTAAACACCTATATTTCACAACCTACCTTAAGTAAATCTATCAAAAAACTGGAATCAGAACTAAAGGTAGAATTATTTGAACGGTCAACTCGTAAGCTGATGCTAACTGATGCTGGGGAAATTGTTTATAAACAAGCTCTTAAAATTTTAGGAAGCACAGACGAGCTTTCTAGATTATTAGATGATTTAATGAATCTGCCAACTGGACAAATAAAAATAGGAATTCCTCCATTAATCGGAACTCTCTTCTTTCCTACTATTGCAAAGAAATTCAGAGAGCTCTATCCTGAGGTATCTTTAGAATTAATTGAACTCGGCGCAAAAAGAATTGAACACTTAGTCGATGAAGGACAAGTTGATGTGGGAATGATCGTCCTACCAACAGAAGATCGTAAGTTCAATATCACACCGTTTATTAATGAAGAATTTATGCTCTATACCAACCAATCTCACACATTGGCAAACTCAAATGAAGTTAAACTTCACCAATTAGCCGAAGAAAACTTTATTTTATTTAATAGAGAATTTGCATTACATGAGCTCATTATTAAACATTGCAAGGAAACTGGCTTTCATCCAAATATCGTTTATGAAAGCTCGCAATGGGACTTAATCACAGAACTCGTTGGAGCTGAATTAGGTATTACACTTCTACCAAAATCCATTTATGAAAAAATGGATCAGCAGGCTATTAAGATGATTCCCTTAGCCTCTCCACCAATGTGGGAGCTTGGGATTATTACGAAAATAGATCGGTATCAGTCGTATGCTGTGAGGGCGCTTTTGGAGTTTATCACTGAAGATTTATTAGCTGATTCATAGAAGGGTACCTTTGGGATTTTGGATCTCCCTCTTCCTGTGGCACTCACCAGATTACACATAATTCATTTCAATAAATGTGGCATATGTAAAGGCAGGTCGGCTTATCGATGGTGTTTACTTATTAAAATAGGACCTTTATCAAAAAAATACTTTTCATCCAAACGTGGAATCGATTGACCATCTTTGACCACTAGCTCCTCCCTGCCATCAAAGTCGTTAATGTTTTCATTCGTTAGAATTTGAATTTTTTCAATCTCATCAAGCTTGCGAAGATATTGATCTAACTGGTCATGGTTCATATGATACACCTCTAAAAACACTAATTTTATCACAATAATCATATCAGATCATTTGACCTTAAACATAAAAACAGGAGCTCTTTCATGCGCAACCTGTTTTATGAGCCATTTAATTTACACTGACTCCACTATGTTTCTTGTTTCACCTTTAACAAACTTCATAAACAAAAATCGAACAAGTGGCCCCATTACAATAAGCTGTAGTGGAAATGCTAAAGCAAAGTTTTTAGCTGCTGTAGACAGGTAACTTTGTAAAAAAGAATCTGTTGATAGCCCATTAGATAAGTAAGCAGCAATGACTCCATAAAGTGACATAAAAATGACCATACCTAGCACCATAAAGAATGAAATAGACAGGATCATATAAACTTTCTTAGACTTATCAAATGGTAATGATAGGGCAATCTTTTTCGCATAAGGACCAACTAAAAATAAATCAAGCAATAATGCTACAATAAATGCACTTAAAAGTTGAACAAGTCCTTCAATAAATGTAATTTCTCCAAGCATTCCAGTAAGAATCATATTATAAAACCCCATCACAATGACCATACCGGTACACATCATCAAACCAAAATAAATACCTTCTTTTTTTGTTGTTGGCAAATTACTCATCCTTCCTGTTGTTTGTGCTTTTGTAAGTATATCGATTATAAAATTTCCTCGTAAGTGAACATTTTGTGAATAATAAAATTTATTTTGAGCACAAAAGAAATAAAAAGGCTTCAACCCCTAGTTGGAATTGAAGCCTTTTTACTTAATATTTGAAGAATTTATTTAATAAAGATGACAAGCCACATACCTTCCCTTTGCCACTTCCTTCAGTAGTGGTCGTTCTTCCTTACAAACTTGCATACACTGTGCACATCTTGTATGAAAAGCACAGCCACTCGGCGGATTATCTGGACTAGGAACGTCACCCTTTAAAATAATTCTCTCTCTTGCTCCACCTACTTTAGGGACAGGAACTGCTGATAACAAAGCCTGGGTATAAGGATGCAGAGGTTCTTTATATAAGTTTTCTTTATCGGATAGCTCTACCATTCTGCCAAGATACATGACCCCAACTCTTGTACTAAAATGCTTTACAACACTTAGATCATGAGCAATAAATAAATAGGTCAACTTAAACTCCTCTTGAAGGTCACGCATTAAGTTTAATACCTGTGCCTGAACAGAAACATCTAATGCTGAAACAGGTTCATCTGCAATAATTAGATCCGGCTCTAGCATTAAGGCTCTTGCAATCCCTATCCGCTGACGCTGACCACCACTAAATTCATGTGGATATCGATTGGCAAACAATCGATTTAAGCCAACCTTCTCTAGCATTTCATCTGCCCTTTCTTCACGATCTTTATTTGTATACAATGAATGGATTTGGTATGGTTCCATCAAAATACTTTTGATTGTTTTTCGTGAATTTAAAGAAGAATAAGGATCTTGAAAGATCATTTGCATATCTTTTCTGTATGGTCTTAATTCTTTAAAAGACATGTTTGATATGTTATTACCTTTATAAAGAACCTCTCCCTCGGTAGGCTTAAACAATTGAAGAACAGTTCTACCTAATGTAGACTTGCCGCACCCACTTTCCCCTACAAGACCTAATGTTTCACCCTCAAATAATGAGAAGGTTACATCATCAACAGCCTTTACACTGCCAGCTTCTCTACTAAAAATTCCTTTTTTAATAGGAAAGTATTTTTTTAGATTTTTTACTGTTAATAACTCTTCCATTATCCTACGCCACCATCCTCACTGTAAAGCCAACAACTTGTATATTGATTGTCAGATATTTTTAGTCTTGGTGGAATCAACTGATAACAAGACTCTGTTGCATGTACACATCTTGGCGCAAATCGACAGCCTGCTGGCATTTCTTCAGGCAATGGGACAGAACCTGGAATTGCATGTAAACGGTCTTTTTCATCCGATAAACTAGGAATTGACTCTAATAGTCCTTTCGTATAAGGATGCTTTGGGTTATTAAAGATTTCAGCCACTGTTGCTTCCTCAACAACTCTACCAGCATACATAACAATGACTCTATCACACACTTCTGCTACAACCCCTAAATCATGCGTAATAAGCATGATTGCTGTACTAAATTCCTTTTGAAGTGTTTTCATTAAGTCGAGAATTTGCGCCTGTATAGTTACATCAAGGGCCGTTGTTGGTTCATCTGCGATAAGTAATTTTGGATTACAAGAAAGAGCCATCGCAATCATAACCCGCTGTCTCATCCCACCAGAAAGCTGATGCGGATACTCATTTAAGATTTGATTTGCTCTTGGAATCCCAACCTTTTCAAGCATTTCTGCCGCTCTAGCTTTTGCTTGTTTCTTATTTAAATCTGTATGGTTGCGAATCATTTCGACCATTTGATAGCCAATTGTTAGTACCGGGTTCAAAGAAGACATTGGGTCTTGAAAAATCATCGCGATTTCATTTCCTCTTATTCGTTGATAGTCTAAATCAGAAATCCCATTTATTCTTTTTCCATTAAATTCGATGCTGCTATTTTCACCCAATTGACTATATTCCTTTGGTAATAAACCCATCACTGAAAGAGAAGTAACACTTTTACCGCATCCTGATTCTCCAACAATCCCAACAGTTTCACCCAGCATTACATTGAAGCTGACTCCATTAATCGTTGACACATATTTGCGGTCCTTTTTAAAACGGACTTCTAAATCTTTTACCTCTAAGAGAGCTGTCATTTCTATCAGTCCTCTCGCTCCGCGAATTCATTAATAAACTCAACTACTTTTAAATCGACAAATCCTTTTTCCTGCACTCTTTCATCAAAGTTTTCAATAAGATGGAAGGAATAAAGGGCCTCAAATAGCTCCTCCTCGGTAGCATCATCTGATTTTAAATAGTCAAGTTTACACAATTTTACAGCAAGTTGTTTCTTAAGCTCACCTTCTACAGGTACAACATCCTCAGCTAACGTTCTTTCAAAATATAATTGATGTAACTGTAATTGTCTTTGCAGTTCTACAACAGGCTCCTGATGATCATCAACACGTAAATCTATATAACGATCAGTATAACCACCATATCCGCCATTTTCTTTTACAACTAATAGTGATGCTGATTGTTTACCACGACTGTCACCGCCTGCTTCTTCTCCAGCAAGCAAAGCTTTTACTAGCCTAGTTGCAAGTGTCCCTTCTGTTTTCTGAAATGTTTCACTCATTGCCTTTACTGTATTCTCATCAACTAATATGTTTCCTTGACATGCAAAGTTCTCTCCAGCAATCCCGCCTGCCCAATTAAAGCATTCTTCACCTGTGAATGTTGCACTTTTCCCATTAGCATCAACAAACCCTACCTGTCTAACGCTTAACTTTTCATCACCTTTTGTTACTACATGTAATGCTTCTTCTGCACTTAATCCACTTTCCATTAACTGAAGTCCTTTTATTCCATAATCCACATTTACCCACGATTGAGTGGCAACTGCCCCAACTCCAGCTTTGGCATAAGGAGCTAATGATCCAACAGAAAGAAACTTTGAAGCAACGGCTACGCCATGTTCTTTTGTAGCCGGATCATATCCTACAATAGAAAATGTATTTACAAAATCACGTGGAATTTTATTCATCTTTTTCATGTCATCATCATCCTTTTTTTCTTATTTTGATTTTGGATCAAGTGCATCACGTAATCCATCTCCGACTAAATTAAGTGAAAGAACAACTAAAAATATCGCGAATCCCGGTAGCAAGCTCACATGTGGGGCAACACGAATAAATTTTTGACCCTCACTTAGCATAACTCCCCATTCAGACATAGGCGGCTGTGCACCTAATCCTAAAAAGCTCATACCTGAAGCAGCGAGAATCATCCATCCTATATCTAAGCTAGCTGCAACAATTAATGGTGGCAGACAGTTCGGTAAGATATGATGAAAAATAATATGACCATGCCCTGCTCCTAACGCACGTTCTACTAACACAAATTCCATATTTCGATACATAAGGGCACTCCCTCTAACGATTCGCGCGTAATAAGGAATACCTACGATACTAACGGCAATCATCGTATTTAATAAACCAGGTCCTAAAGCTGCAATAATTGCAATAGCCAATAAAACATAAGGAAATGCCATTAAGATATCCATAAACCTCATAATGACCCCATCAAAAAAACGTTGAAAATATCCTGCAATTAAGCCTAGAATTGTTCCAAAGAACAAAGCAATCGCAACAGCAATAAATCCAATTGCGACCGATACTCTTCCTCCCCAAATTAATCGGCTTAACAAGTCCCTTCCTAAATCATCTGTTCCTAAAATATTTCCTGCCGTCCCTATCGGCTGGAGACGATTACCTAAGTTCACCTCATCAGGATCTTGAATAGGAAGAATCGGGGCTGCAAGTAGAAGTATTGCAATAACAGCTAATATTATTAACCCTGTTACCGCAGCCTTATCTCTTGATAGTTTTTTGATTGCAATCTGCCAAGGCCCCTTAGCCTTTTTTGACTTTTCCTCTTCTATCTTTTGATAAGGAGGAAGTTGTTCGTGATTAACTACTGGTTCCATCTTTCACACCACCTAACGATAAGAAATCCTTGGGTCTAATAATGCATATAAAATATCGACAATTAAGTTAATTAACACATAAGTTGATGCCACAAAAAGGATAATCCCCTGAACTAAAGGAAAGTCTCGTGCTAAAATTCCATTAATCATTAATGTCCCTATTCCCGGCCACGAGAAAACCATCTCGACCAATACAGCTCCAGCTAATAAATAGCCGATTTGCATACCTAAGACTGTTAACACTGGAATAAAAGCATTTTTCAAGGCATGAACATACACGACTTTTCTTTCTGTAATTCCTTTTGAACGGGCAGTTCGGATATAGTCCTGCTCAAACACCTCTAACATGCTTGAACGAGTCATCCTAGCTATGACTGCACCTGCCCCCGCTGATAACGCTAAAGATGGTAGGATAATATGCATGAAAAGATCAGCAAATCCTGTTGTACCCGGAGAGTACATGCCGGACATTGGAAGGATATTTAATTTGAGGCCAAAGATAATTTGTAAGATAAGTCCAAGCCAAAACACAGGTAAACAGAACCCGAATAAAACAAACAACATAAGACCTCTGTCAATCCACGAATATTTTCTGTAAGCAGATACAATACCTACACCAATTCCAATGACAGCTGCTAAAATGGCACTAAAAAATGTGAGAATCAACGTAGCATTGAAGCGATCCATGACAAGTGGTAGTACTTCCATCTTCATTTGCAATGATCTTCCCCAATCACCAGTTAACACATTTCCGATCCAAGAAAAGTATTGAACATATAAAGGCTGATCGAGACCTAATTGAGCATTTAGTGCTTTAATTGATTCCTCCGTTGCTTTTGGACCTAACATGATTTTCGCTGGATCCCCTGGTGATAGATGCATGATCGAAAATACTAAAATCGTCACACCAATCAGAACCGGCACTAAACTAACCAACCTTTTAATGATATATGAAGCCATGTTAACCACCTCTTTCAAAACACTTCTTTATTCATCCATTCAAAAACCAAAGAGGAGACAAGCTCCCCTTTAGACGTACTATCTACTCCACCTTTACTCCTGAAAAGCGGAACACACCTGTTGGGTGAAGAGCAAAGTCTTTTACTCTGTTGTTCGCAACAATGATTTGTTTTTCATGATCTAACACAACTAATGGAGCATCTTCCATAATCAGTTTTTGTGCTTCTTCATACATTGTTGTACGTTCACCTTTATCCTTCGTTACACGTGCTTTTGCCAACAATTCATCTACTTTATCATTTTTGTAGTAGGAATCGTTAAAGCCGGCTGTTGGCCATTGTTCACTACTTAAAAGAATGTATAAGAAGTTATCAGGATCTCCATTATCTCCAACCCATGACATTTGATGCATATCCATATCATTTTGATCAGGTGGAAGGAAAACCTTATCTAAATAAGCTCCCCACTCTAATGTTTGAATTTCAACATTAATGCCTACTTCTTTAAGGTCCGCTTGGATAGCAGCTGCCATCGCTTGAGGTTGTTGCATACCAGAACCAGATTCAGGAACCCAGTATGTTACGTCAAATCCATCTGCATAGCCAGCTTCAGCTAATAGTTCTTTTGCTTTCTCAGGATCGTATTCATAATTTTCTACATTCGGATTATGACCCCAGATTGTCGGTGGTAACGGTGTATTAGCTAATTCACCTGTTCCTTGAAGAATTCCATCCACAATCGCTTCTTTGTTAATTGCATAGTTAACAGCTTGACGAACTTTCACATTATTAAATGGTTCTTTTTGTGTATTAAACGCTGTCCACCAAGTATGCATGCCTGCTTGCTCGATAACTTGTAAGTTTTCATCACTCTTAAGACGCTCTAAATCATCCGGCGGAACGTTCACAATCATATCAATGTTTCCTGCTTCAAGCTCTGCCAAACGAGTTTGTGCTTCAGTTATCGGTTTAAAAATTAACTGATCTACATTTGGTTCACCTTTAAAATAATCCGTATTTTTCTCTAAAACTACTTCAATACCTGGATCCCAGCTTACAAATTTAAATGGACCTGTACCAACCGGATTTTTTGTGAAATCAGCACCATATTTCTCAACAGCTGTTGGACTTACAATACTAGCTGCATGCATAGCTAAGTTGCTTAAAAATGGAGCAAATGGTTCTTTTAATGTAAGTTTTACTGTAAATTCATCTACCACTTCAATTTTATCAACTGTTCCAAACGTAAATTCTGCATACGCATATTGCCCTGTATTATGGAACGGATGGTTTGGATCAATTTGTCTTTCAAAACTGAACTTAACAGCTTCAGCATTAAATGGTGTGCCATCATGGAATTTTACGTCTTGTTTTAGGTAAAACGTATATTCCAATCCATCATCTGACACATCCCATTTCTCAGCTAGATCTGGTTCAAGCTCAGTGCTTTCATCTTTAAATTGAACAAGTTGGTCATAAATTTCCATCGCAGTTCTACTAGAGTTATAGTCTGACATTTGATGGGCATCCAGTGTTGTTGGCTCTGCCTCTAATCCAACAACAATCGACTTACTTCCACCCTCATTTGTTGCTTCGCCTTCCTCGTTTGTTGTTTGTGAAGAACATGCACTAATCATAAGCACACATACTAACAACAAAGCGAGAATACTATTTCTTTTGTTTATCAATATTTTAACCCCCTTTAATATTGGTACAATTTCATTATAAAAAAAGTCAGAAAAATATTTTTTCAATATTTTTCTGACTTTTTTAAATATTGTTACTTATTTTAAAAATAATTGAAGTACAACCTTTTAACAGGATAAGAACAAAGATAAACAATGAAGAGTAGACATAAAACAATAGAAAACTTATTTGGTACTGAAATAATAAATAGACTACTAAGATAGTTGCAACTCCCAAAATAATAAAAGTTAATTTCTTAGCTTCTCCATACTTTTCTTTATACTCGTTATACTTTATTGCATTCGATATGAGTGAAAGCATATAAAATGTCAACATAATAGTTAGAAAAATAAATGAATCAGATTTTTCTTCAATTAAAAGGATAAGAAGCTCGTTTACATTCTCTGAGGGCAAATTTTGGGTGATTGCGACAATTGTCATTGTAGAAAAGGATAAAATAAGAGTCACATAAATAATTGCGCCAACAAATAAACGACTTATCCCATTCCCAACTATTGACTTTGAAAACTGTTCAAAGGTTGGTAATTGAATATATAATTTCGTAAAAATGACAAGTAAAGTTAACCAATAAACAAGACTTTGATTATCATAATAGATATGTAAAACCTCTGGATGATAATGAAGTAAATTATGATAGACCGTCTCTAGACCTTCTTGTAGATAAATATAATTTGTTAAGAAGATGGCTAAACTGAATAAAAAAGTTAAATTAATGATCATGAAAATAGACGGCATGTACGAAGAATACCTTGTTAAAATGACTAACAATGTAGTTAACAGAAGACTAGTGATAATGGCTATAAGAACATGAAAATGAAATACAGAAACTAGAATAGTAGAAGCAATAAAAATATGCAATAACAAAATTTCAATAAAATGGAAAGAGTGAATAACTCTTCTTAACCAAGACTCTCTTATTTCTTGCTTTTTTAAAAATGGAATAAATAACGTGCAAATAATAATAAATGCTGATACTAAACTTAAACCGACTAAAGCTCCATAGCTTATTACCATTTCTCCTGTTAGAAAAATAAGACTAACCGAGGCCCCACCACCAATTAAAAACGTAATGCTTTTTGGTTTATGATGTTCCATAAAGTTTCTCCTATTATCCAGCTGAATTTCGGAATTTTAAAGGTGTTGTACTCATTATTTTTTTAAATGAAGTACTAAAATAATGCTGGCTATTAAATCCACATTCCTCTGCAACACGTTGAATACTCCAATGACGTTGCTTCCTTAGTAAATTTTTTGCCTGTTCGATTCTAAAATGAAGTAAATAATCAGAAAATGCCATGCCAACCTCTTCGTTAAAAATACGACTTAAATAATTTGCATTAATATGCAGCCCCTTTGACAGCTCTGCAAGCTTTAAAGGCTGATGGTATTGTTCTTTTACAATCGTCATAACTTTTTGCACAATTTCTGAAGAAATTCCATACTCGGGATTTTCCTCGACAAGGCTGGTAAGGATTTTAACAAATTCACTTTCTATGACTGGTTTTACTAAATAATCAATTGCTTTTAAGGAAAGTGATTTTCTTGCATACTCGAATTCTTGAAAAGCTGAGATAACTACAACATTTAGGTCAGGCATTCTCTCCTTTATACTCTCAGCAATATCTAGACCATTTTTCCCTGATATTTTAATATCTACTAAAGCCAATTCTAGGGTTGCCCCATGTTTTTCAAGCTTTTCAATAATTTTCATGGCTTGTGTGCCATTATAAGCTTTTTCTATTTGCCAGTTTGGAAAATGACGCTGAATTAGTAATTCTAATTGTTCTATTTCTAAAGGCTCATCATCCAGTAATAAACATCTCACCCTAACCAACCCCTTCTTCTGTTTTCTCTATGTATGGCCATTCTACGGAAATATGTCCATAATTTTCATAAGTTATATGTATTTGTCCCTCATTTCCAAAAAGTAGGCTCAGTCGTTTCTCTATGTTGCTTAACCCAATTCCTGAAACAGGTGCTGATTCCTTTCTGAAACCTGGTCCATTATCTTTTACATGAAGTAAAATTGATTGAGCATTTGTTTTCTCAATTAAAATGGTTAACACCAATTCACCTTCTATCACTTCAAGTCCATGCTTAAATGCGTTTTCTACTAATGTTTGCAGGAGGTAAGGAATAATTAAAGCCCTTTCACTTGCAGAATCTATTTCCCAATTTATAGAAAGTCTATCTCCGAATCGGATTTTTTGAATTTCTAGATAATGTTCTGTGTAAGAAATCTCTTCCTGCAAAGGATACAAAGAATCTTTTTCCTGATATTTTGAACGTAGAAACAGGACCATATGCTCAAATGACTTTGAAAGTTTGTCATACTTTTGTAATCGAAGTAAACTGTAGAGGGAATTTAATGAATTGAATAAAAAATGAGGTTGAATTTGTTGATTTAATTGCATATAGCGACTAGTTTCTAACTCTTTTTCCAAGGTAATCTGCCTGTTCTCAACCTGTAGGAGACTAACTTGTTTTTCATATAAATTATAAAAAATCAATGCAAGAAACCCAAAAACAGGGCCAATTATACTAAAGAGAATAATAAGAAAGAAACTTTCATAAGTAATCATCACTTTCACCAATTATCTGAATTTTATTTATTATCATACTATATTTTCCTAGCATAATGCTAGTATTGGAAAATATGATAAATATTTCAATGAAGTTGGAAGAAAATATGCCATTGTAATTTTTATGTGTATAAAAAACACTTTCAATAAAGATGTATACCTTTGTCTTCGGACTTCCAATATAATGAAGTAGTAAATACTTTTCCTTTTCAAGCAGGCTATAATAAAAGGCTTACATTTTTAATGTAAGCCTCAATTCTCTTCTATATTCCAACAATATAAACCTACCCTAAAACCGGAGTAAACTCACCAGTTATCGTCTGATATCCATTATTTTTATCATACTCTTGTTTACGCTCCAACCCGAATTTCTCTAAGATTGGTAAATCGTTTGTTGAAAATAAATAACTATCACTTGAAGCAACGTGCTCGTGTAACGCCCAGTTTGGTACAACAAAGAAATCTCCTTTTGACCAATCAAATCGAACGCCGTTGATAATAGTATACCCTTCCCCTTCATGTACATGATAGATGGATGCATGAGTATGACGATGTGCTTTCCCTCTAAATCCAGCAGGGAGCTTTTGCATCCAGGCTGCAATGGTAGGACAAGCTGTGTCTCCATTTGAAGGATTAATGTATTCAACTGCATAGCCATCATACGGATCTGGCTCAAATCGGCTTAAGCCGTTGATTGCTGCCTCTGTTCCTTGCCATTTATAAGACCCAAGAGGAGCTTTTTTTGAATAGCGGTCCGAAATCGGACGAACCATTCCACCTTGGTAGCGTTGTGAACTATAGTTATCTGGAAGACTAGGCTGCTCGATACGATCTGGATATGGTTCAAAGAATGTTCCACCAAGATAATAAATTGTTGGAATATCAAGACAGTCCATCCAGATCATCGGTTTATCACCTTCATGTCCGTGACCGTGCCAAAGGCCGTTTGGTGTTGTTAAGAAGTCTCCTCTTTCCATAAAGATTCTTTCACCTTGAACAATGGAGTATGCCCCTTCTCCTTCCATGACAAAACGAAGTGCGTTTTGCACATGTCGATGAGATGGTGCTGTTTCACCAGGCTGTATTAATTGAACAGCTGCGTATAATGTTTGAGTCGTTGATGCCCAGCCCCAAGGCTTTCTATAATTTAGACCTGGATTTTGTAAGTAAATCGCTCTTCTTTCTCCCCCACGATCTGGAGTGAAAATTTGTGTAGCTTCCTGTAGCTTTTTCATTAACAATTCACTTTTCCATAAGTATGCCTGTGCATGTGGTTCAGGTGTATGCTTCATTAAATCCGGAATCGCATTCCATAAAGGACCAAGATGGTATTGCTCTATGTCTCGATTAAAATCCTGAACAATCGTACTGTTAAAAAATTCATTTTTTTCAGCCATGTCTTCTCCCCCTATTCTTGATTATACTTTGATAAATTACGTTGAATTTGATGATAGTGCTTTTCAACATGCTCCACGATCAAATGGTTTACGATAAACTCAACTGGTTTCCCATCAAAGCGTGGGTTACGGCTTGGAGCAATTATTTCTAAATCTTCACTTGAAAGAGCTTGAAGCGTTTCTTTAACAAAAGATGGTACTGAGGCAAGTTGGTCTAATACATCTTCAACCAGCAAACTGTTCACATTTTCTTCCGACACTGTTTTCAGTCTTGTTTCATCTGTTAAGCCTCGACCCCAAGTTTGCTCAGGATTTTCTTTTATCTGTTGAATCTCCTTCACCCAATAAGGAATGGCTTCGGTAACATGTGTGATAATTTGCATGATAGACCATTCTTCCTCAGATGGATTCCACCTAATTTCCTTCTCTGAAAGACCCTTTACTACGTAAATAATGTTCTGAATTGATTGTTGAACAGATTCAATGGCGCTCGTTTGTAATGTTTTGGTCATTATACCGGCACCTCCGCTGTTTGTTTCACTTTATTTTCAAGGACTCCGACCTGATCGACCTCAATACGTACAACGTCTCCATCCTTTAAAAACACTTGTGGATCCCGTGCGACCCCTACTCCTCCTGGTGTACCAGTTAGAATAATATCACCAGGCTCAAGCGTCATGATATTAGATAAAAATTCAACAAGATAAGGAACCGAGAAAACAAGATTCGCTGTATTTGAGTGTTGGCGTTCTTCTCCATTCACCGTTAAAACAATCTCTAAGCCAGATGGATTTGTTAATTCGTCTGCTGTTACTAACCAAGGCCCCATTGGAGCGCTTCCATCTACTGCCTTACCTTGAAGCCACTGTAATGTTCGACGTTGCAAATCACGATACGTTACATCATTTACAATGGTATATCCCGCCACATATTTCAGAGCATCATCTTGTGAAACATTACGTGCGCGTTGTCCAATAACAAAAGCAAATTCTGCTTCATAATCTAACTGCTCTGAAATTGGATGAAATGGAATATCATCCTGCGGTCCAACAACTGTATTAGCAAATTTAGCAAAAACAACAGGATGTGGAGGTAGTTCACGTTTCATTTCTAAAATATGTTCACGGTAGTTATGACCAACGCAAATCATTTTGCCAGGTGCAGGTACTGGTGCTTCAATTTTCACATCAGAAACGGAATAAACAAGCTTACGTCCCTTTACTTCAACTTTATTTATCGCATAGGCAGCGGCCTTTTTTGCCTCCTCAATGCTTTCAGGCCCACCTTGTAGAAATTCCGTCATTTCACCTGGAACAAACGCTTCAGCAATTTTTTCAGCACGTACCTTACCTTCTGACTCAAGTAAGGAACAATAGGCTGCATTTAAATCAATCACGTTTTCATTCTCTATTGCTCCAATTCGAGTTATCCCATCTTTCGTAAACGATACTAGTTTCAAGTTCATTCCCTCCAATTCGAAAAATTGTTATGATCTTGCTCATATTATATCGAGATGAAGATTGAGCTCACATTCTATCGTTCCTCTATATGGAACAAATAAGAAAAAATCAAAAAAATAAAGCTGAGCATGTACTACTCAGCTTTTGTAACGATTTTTTAATTTTCGCACCCTTACTAATTCCGTCATTTTCTCTCCTGACCGAATAACTTCTTCAATTAATCTATGACTTTTCAACTTACTTTTCATCCGATTTGCCGGCCCGACAATATTAATGGCTGCCAACACATTTCCCTTCTCATTAAAGATTGGTGCCGCAATCGCCATCACGTCTTCCTGTAGTTCTCGGTCACATATAACATATTTTTCTGCTTTAATTAGATCCATCTTTTCAGATAATCTCTTATGGGAGGTTATTGTGTGGTTTGCATAGGATTCCAACGTTTCCGGTAAAAGTTGGTGTCTTTCATCCTGCTCCTGAAAGGCTAGAATAGCTTGACCAATACTTGTTGCATGGATAGGATGTCTTTTTCCAATATGTGTAAACAGTGAAGTTGGGTTATCACACTCAACCTTTTGAAGATAAATCATATGTTGATCCTCAAGAATTCCAAGATGTGAGGTTTCACCTGTTCTTTCTGTTAACATATTTAAAACAGGAACTGATTCATTTAAAATTGGTAGCTGTGAACTCACAAGATTCGTTAATGTTAAAACAGAGGTTCCTAAGCTGTAACGATTTGTACGGGGATTTTTATAAACAAAGCCTTCACTTGCCATAGATGCAAGCAGCCTGTGAACGGTGCTCTTGCTTAACCCTAAATGTTTCGCAACATCTGTTACACCTTGTTCAGGATGATCCATTGTAAAGCCTTTCAAAATACTCAAAGCATTTGCTAGAGATGAGTCTCTTTTCTCCTTCAATACACTCACTCCACTCTTTTAGACTCTTACATTTTTACTCTTATCAAACAATTCACTAAAGGCATAACATCTCCTTTGTTAAATAGAGGAAACACACTTCTTTTAGTATAATAGAAGAAGAATTTCTTAAAAAGAGGTGAAATGAAGCTCAATGAATAATGATCCCCCTGCAAAAGCGATCTTATCTTCTGTTAAGAATGCTATGAGAATATTACGTTTGTTCAAAATGGGACAGGAAGAATTAAGTGTCACAGAGATTACCAGACTCATTGATTTGCCTAAAAGCACCACACATCGATTAATTTCGGGGCTAGTTGATGAAGGGTTTTTATCTAAAAATCCGAAAACAAATCACTATCGCTTAGGACTATCTCTTCTAACATTAGGTGGTGTTGTGTTTAGTCATAGAGATCTCTTTCTCGAAGCACAACCTATTGTAGACAACCTTGTAGATGAGTTAGGAGAAACCGCTCATATATGCCTTCTCGAGGATCATGAAGTTGTTTATTTGTTTCGAAAAGAATGTGATCAGCCTGAAAGACTCCTAACCTATATGGGCAGGAAAAATCCTATCCATTGTACAAGTGAAGGGTTAGCTATTATGGCGTTTCAAAAACAAAAGAGGATCAACAGCTTTTTAAAGAATACTTTTTACTCTTACACTGAGTTCACACTAACAGATCCAAAAGAATTAAGAGATGAAATGAGTACAATTCGAAAAAAAGGCTATGCCATTACACCCGACCATTTTTACAAAGGCTTTGTCGGGATCGCTGCCCCTATCTATGATTATACAGAAAACGTAGTTGCTTCTGTATCAATTATTAGTTCAACATCACGAATAACAGAGGATAGGTACCCACTTTTCATTGATAAAATAAAAGCAGCAGGCAGTCAGATTTCTGAAATGTTGGGATACTTTAAATAAACCATCCAGCAACAGAACACTGGATGGTTTTTCAATACTATATTAGATAAAACGTATTTCCCTCAGGTCCTATCGGTAAGTGACCAGCCTCAATTAAATCAACTATTGATATAAAAATATTTTTCCCCTCGGCTAGCTCCGCTGTGCATGACATCACACTCACGTACATGGCTAAACCAACTAGGTATTCTACGGTTTTCTTTTCTTCAAATTGCTGAAACAGATGCGAGTAAGCACCATGAAAGATGCGTTCCGGCACGCGATCACCTAAATCCAAAAGGTACTTTTCATGACCAGCCTCCTTGATTTTGCGGCTTAACTCTTCTGGAATTTCTTTTAAAGATTCCCACATTTCACTTCCCTCAAAAGTAAGACGGCTAATCGTTTCAGGTACTTCTTCTTTTGATAACCACTTTATTTCATATGAATTCACATTAAGATTATCCATAAATTCAATGACTTTTTCCTCTGCCTCTAGGTTTTGCTGTCCAGCCTTCTTCCCCCAATGAATAGCTTGTATTCTATTCACCATTGCGTCAATAGATTTTGTCTGCCAATCAACTTCTGCAACATTAATATTCTCAGACATGTATCTTCCGCTCCCTTCGATTGGTTTTATGTTAATATTTTGTTGTTAATTCAGGTGGTCCAAATTTAGGACCATAAGGACCTTCATCTAACCAACGTCCTAATCTAGGAACAATAGATACAAGTGATGCAGCTAGTTCACGCTTCATATTCATATCAGGAGCATTTCCTTGTAAATGATGTAGGGCTGTGCTAGAGCCGTCACGGTTCCACAGCGCTGCAATTCTTCGTTCATTTGCCACCGCTTCAATGGCTTCTGTTCGCTCTTCTTCTGAATTAGCTTTTAGGGCTTTTTCGATTCCACGAACAGCTAACAGTGCATCAGGAACTCCAGAGTTTAGACCGCGAGCACCAAATGGAGCGAATAAATGAGCTGCTTCCCCCGCAAGAAGAACTCTGTGTTTTTCATCTGTAAACGAGTTAGCAACAACCTGATGAAAACGATATGTTGATACCCATGTAATTCTTTCTGCGTATTTTGAATCCATTACTTTCGGTAGCCATTTTTTCACTCCTTCAAGATCAGAAAACTCTTCTGGATTATCGTTTTCTAACAGTTGAAGGTCCACACGCCATCCGCCTTTAAAAGGAACAAACATCACATTTCGTCCTCCCATTGCAGGGTGTTGATAATGGAATGTTCTCTCAAGAGGAAGAGGATTTTCCGCGTCTTCTTTAACATCGACTACAAGGAAAGTATCATTTGTTCTTGGACCTTCAAACTTTAAGCCTGCCTGCTCTCTGACAACAGAACGAGCCCCGTCACTACCAATAATGTATTTAGCTTCCCATTCTTCACCTGATTTTGTTGTTAAAATTACACGTTCTTCCCCAATTTCCAATGTATCTACAGGTGAATCCCAACAAAATTCAACACCAGCATCCAAGCATTCTTCATAAATATGTTTTTCAATTTCATCTTGATGAAGTGCAGTAAAATGCGGAAGTTTATGAGGATCTTTGTTATTTGTTACTCCATAATTACGCACATACACTTCTTTACCTTTGTACAAGGTTCTTTTTACCGGCCATATAATCCCGTTTCTTACTAGTGTAAAACCAAGTCCTTTTGATGTTTCTTCTAAAAGCTTTAACGTGGCACTATGCAAATAAATGGCACGACTCCCAGGTCGGGCACGTCCATATGGCTCTGCTTCCATAACAACTGAAGAAATACCTTTTTTTTGCAAAGCAAGACCTGCTACAAGTCCAACCGGACCAGCACCTACAACGATCACATCACATTTCTTTCTATTTGACATCTCCTTCTCCCCTTTAATTAAAATGTTTTCTTCTTGTCTTGATTATAAGAAATTGAAGTGAATATTCTTATCCTTTTGTTCTTCTATACGGAACAAGAAAATAGTTTTTTTCTAAAACTCTATTAAATAATTCTTCTAACCAAATTCACTTTATTATCGCCCATAAAAAAAGACTCATAGCAGAAAATCTATCTACCATGAGCCCTCAAAACTAGCATTCTATTTTCTCAACTGCGTGACAAACATTTACTTCAAATCCACCAATTTGTTCTATTTCGATCTTTACCTTATCTCCATGCTCAATTGGACCAACGCCTTCTGGAGTACCTGTTGCGATAATATCTCCAGCATTTAGTGTCATATTGTTACAAGCCACCTCAAAGCACTTATAGCAATCATAAATTAAATGCTTTGTACTGCCATCCTGACGTATTTCATCATTTACCCACAAAGTCATGTTTAAATCATTAGGATCTTCAATTTCATCAGCAGTGACAATCCACGGACCAATTGGTGTAAACGTATCAAACGACTTTCTCCATGTTCTCTCTTCATTTCCTCTAATTGATATATCTAGCAGAGCAAAATAACCAAAAATATAGTTTTTCGCATCTTCTGCTTTTACATTTTTCGCTCTTTTACCAACAATATAGCCAAGCTCTGCTTCATGATCTGTTCGACGGTCTTTAAAAGGAAGAATAATCGGGTCGGTCGGTCCTGATAGTGATTCAGGAGATTTTAGAAATAATGCCAAATCTTCAATTGTTCTCGGGGCATTATTAAACATTTTATTCATTTCAATTTGATGGTTTTTATAGTTAACTGGTGCAGCCCAAATTTTCTTTGTAGAAGGTACAGGTGATTGAAGTTTTACACTAGATAAAGGATATGATGTACTCGTTGCTAAAGCATCTTCTATTCTTCCTTTCAACACATCAAAGTTTTCAATAAGATGTTGAAAAGATTCACCTGGATTAGACGGCTTCCATTCCACTGCATTTGATACGTCAATGATTTGATTTCCTTGAACAATTCCAAGTAAATTCTCATTAAAAATTGCGATTTTCATCCAAGGCTACCTCCTTATCTTAACGCTAGTTTTCCGGTACAAACACTTTTTCTACAATTTGATGACCAGCGTTATCTTCGTATACTTCACTGTACTCAAGATCTAATTTTTCCATAACAGGTTTATCATTAAACGAAAACAGAAACACATCACTCTCTCCAGTGTTCACATGTTCATGCAAACTCCAAGGCGGTAAGATAAAAAAGTCACCTTTTTCCCACTCAAACTTCTCCCCATTAATGACCGTATATCCTGAGCCCTCAAGAACGTGGAAGATGGCACTATGCACATGTCGATGTGCTTTTGTTTGTTGACCAGATTTTAGCTTTTGCATCATCGTTCCAATTCGCGAATCTGCAGAGCCTCCTGTTGTTGGGTTAATATACTCAATCGCATAGCCATCATAAGGATCGTTATCTGCTTCTGTCATTTCATCTAATAAATACTTCACTCGATCAAACTTATATCCAAAGATTGGTGAAGGATAACCAGGCTCCTTTGATTCATTAAGCTTCTTAAAAGCTCCCATTGAAAATTGCTTTGTTGAATAATTTTCAGGCGCTTCCATCGGATAGGTTTCTTCTTCATATGGTTCAAAAAACGAGGCAGCCATTGTTTTCACTAGTCCAACATCTAGTCCATCAAGCCAAAACATCGGCTCCGTTCCTTCGTGTTTATGTTCATGCCACGTCCATGCTGGAGTTAAAATCATATCTCCGCGCTCCATATATGTTTTCTCACCATTAACGGCTGTATATGCTCCGTCTCCTTCAATAACAAAGCGAATTGCTGACTGTGAATGGTGGTGTGATGGTGCACTTTCACCTGGTAAAAGCAATTGAATACCAGCGTAAAGAGTATGAGTACCGTAACCCACAAGACCTCGTTTTAATAAACTTGGATTTTGTAAATAAACAACGCGTCGCTCAGCATCTTTACCTGGTTCAAGTAATTCGCCGGCTTTTAACACATATTCTCGGATTGTTTTCCATTTCCACAAATATGGTTCAACATCATGAACGGGCTCCTTTGTAACCATATGTCCAAGGTCATACCAAAGTGGTCCTAAATGTTGCTTCTTCATGCCATCGTAATACTGATCCATTTCTTCTTTAACAAACACATCGTTTTTTGCCATCTTCACTCACTCTCCCTATTTAGGATCACGATCTATATTTTTCTTCTTTTATAATGATGTCAGCAATCCTGCGTTTTATCTTTACAAAGTCCTTCTGACTACTCCTCACGAGTCGGCATGCAAGTTGGGATAACGATTCTTCATCACCTAAATGCGGCAGAAGGTTTAATGCTCTTATCGCTACTTGCTGTGATTGTTCATGTGTGTACAATATCGTGTAATCGAGCTTTTGTTGGTTTCTATCGAAGCCAGATAATTTAATCACCTTTTCTGTTCTTAATATCGCACTCTCAATTGCATAGATACTTGAAACAAGGTCAGCAAGGAATGCTGCAACTTCTTGTTCTTCGTTTAACTTAACCAAATCATATTTTTGTATGGAAAAAATCATAGCATGATACAAATTTTTTAATAGATGAAGAGTTTGCCTTTCTTCTATAAGAATTCCATCTTGTGCTCTTGTTTTCTCAAATGGTTTTTCATACGTTTTTAGTAATGTTAAGGCTATATTTAATCGATTAATTTCGTTTGTCCCTTCAAAAATACGAGTGATTCTGGAATCACGATATAATGTTTCAATTTCGTATTCGGCCATGTATCCGTAGCCTCCATGCATTTGAAGGGCTTCATCTACAACAAAATCTAGTGTTTCTGTAGACATCACCTTATTGATAGAGCATTCAACTGCCAAATTGCTGATTGCTGATGCAACATCGTCTTGATCGGCTATTTGGTTAAATGACTTTTCTAACAATCCTGCTGTTCGATAAATAGAACTTTCATTTACATATGTTTTGATCGCCATATCGGCAATTTTATCTTTAATTAAATGAAAGCTAGAGAGTGGCTGGCCAAATTGTTTTCGCTGATTGGCATAACCGACCGCTAGCTCAATCGCATGCTTGGCTGTTCCAAGTGATGTGGCAGCTATTTTATGTCGTCCTAGATTTAAGACATTAAGTGCGATGATATGTCCTCTTCCAATTTCACCAATGATATTTTCCTTAGGAACCTTCACATTGTCTAAAAGTATCGAACAAGTAGAAGATCCCTTTAGCCCCATCTTCTTTTCCTCTGGACCAATCGATACTCCATCGAAGTTTTTTTCTATAATAAAGGCAGTAAACCTATCTCCCTCCACTTTTGCAAACACGATAAAAAGACCAGCAAAACCAGCGTTTGAAATCCACTGCTTTTCACCATTCAAAATATAAAAACGACTACATTCGGAAGGAACTGCTGTTGTTTTTATATTCATAGCATCTGTTCCAGCTCCAGGCTCTGTTAATGCATAAGCTGTAATAAGATCACCCGTTAAAATTTCTGGTAAGTACTTTTCTTTTTGCTTCTCTGTTCCAAAATAGGCAATCGGAAGAGCACCAATCCCAGTTTGCCCGCCAAATGTTATCGCAAAAGAACGAGCAAGTGCCATCTTTTCTGAAAGTATCGTTGCGGAGACTTTACCAAGACCTAGACCTCCAACAGCCTCTGGGATATCTGCACTGATTAATCCGAGCTCACCAGCCTCTTTCATCAGTCGTACCGTTTCATCAAATTGCTGATTTTCTATTTTATCTAGTGATGGTCTTACATCTTTCACAACAAACTTCTCAACTAAGTTTTTAATCATTTCATGTTCCTGATTAAAATCCTCCGGGATAAATACTTCATCAAGTTCAACATCATTCGTTAGATAATGCTGTTTCTTTTTTTCCCTGAGCATGTTTTAAACCTCCACATGCTGATTAGGCTGTAACATTTTTGCTCGAACTTCTTCGGGAATTGGCTGTGCTTTTGGCTCTTCTTTAAAAGAAGTCCAAGCACGAACTTCATATCCTTTTGCTATTTCTTTTTCTCCTCTTAAAAACACATGACTAATTTTAAACACTTTATTTTGAATTTCCTGAACTATGCTTTGAACTCTAACAGAATCTTCAAATAAAAGTGGTTGCTTGAATTGACAATTTGCCTCAAGTATCGGACAGCCTATTTGCTGTTCTTGAAATAACTTGGAAGATGGATAGCCAATAGCTGATAAATATTCATGTGTTGCTTCATCCATCCATTTATAAAAATTGGGATAAAATACGATACCTGCAGCATCTGTATCTCCCCATCTCACCTTAAAATCATAGTTGTTTTTCATATAAAGGCCCCTCTTTCACTTTAGACAGGGCGACTTATTTCCCCTGCCAATTGATCTCGCAGCTTTAGCTTTTGAATTTTCCCACTAGCTGTTACTGGAAAGTTCTTTGTGAAAATTACTTTCCCAGGCAATTTATAGATAGCAAGCTGTTCCTTTAGATAGTCTTTCAGTTCCTCTTCCGTGCTTGTTCTTCCATCTTTTAACCGAATGACAGCACAAACAATTTCACCTAGTGTTTCGTCTGGAAGTCCAACTACAGCTGCTTCAGCAATTTTCGGATGCTTCATTAAAACACCTTCAATTTCTTGAGGGTAAATATTAAAGCCTCCTCGAATAATCATTTCTTTTTTTCTACCAACAAACGTTAAGTAACCTTGTTCATTTAATTTTCCTAAATCACCTGTATAAAACCATCCTTCATCATCCAATACATGAGCCGTTTGCTCAGGCAGCTTGTAATAGCCCTTCATCATCCCAAAACTTTTAATAGAAATCTCACCAATATCACCAGGTGGGACTTCTTCTCTTTGATCATCTACAATTTTTAATTGCACACCAGGAATTGGCTTGCCGACTGTTTCACAAATATTTTTTTCATCATCATCGTATGGCGTCATTGTCACTGATACTGTTTCTGTAATTCCGTAGGACTGGCAAAGGTTAATTCCCATTCGCTCTCTAATTTCCTTCATTTTTGCTGGTGAAATTGCAGATGCTCCTACGATTCCTGCTCTTAAGGAAGACAGATCATACTGATCAAAATTTTCCGTTTCCAACACTTTAATAAACATCGTTGGAACACCTTGTTTGATCGTCACCTTTTCTTGTTGTATCAACTCTAACATTTGCTGTGGATGGAATTTTTCTTGCAGCACCATCCGCGCTCCTGAGGATATTGCACAATAGAGATTAATCGCCATACCAAAAATATGAAAAAACGGAGCAGCAATCACAAATACATCTTGATCTGTACAATATAGTTGTCTTTTAATTGTGTTTGCTGATTGCACAACACTTCGATGTGTGATCATGACTCCTTTTGGTATTCCTGTCGTTCCAGAGGTATATAGAATACAATTAATATCGTTAGTTGTATCAATTTCTGCTTCTTCTACTTCATTTTCATGATTTACAAGTAATTCATCATACGATGGAAGACCATCCAGCTTGCATTTGACCGTGATCGCTTCAGGTACAACATAAAGAACTTCTTTGAATCCAATGTTTTCTTCAAATTCTTTCGTAGCGAAAAGAATTTTAGGTTCAGAGTTATTTAGAATAAAATTCACTTCATGTTTTTTATACTTTGGGTTAAAAGGAACAAGAACACCCCCAAGTTTAGCGACAGCAAAGAAGATAATAGCCGTTTCATAAAAATTAGGTAATGCTACAGCAATTCGATCACCTTTCTTTATCCCCTTAGCCCTTAACCCTGCTGCAATACGATTCACATCTTTAAAAAACTCAGAGTATGAAACACGTTTCGATAAGTCGTATATGGCTTCTTTTTCTCCATACTTGGTAGCTGTCCTTTTCAGTAAACCATACAAGGTCATTTGATCTTCTTTATGATTCATACCTAGCATCCCTCTCCCTTGTTTCTATTCTTAACAAGTGATAGATATTGAAATTAGTATATTTATAAGGGTATATTTCCTAAAATCGATCTGATTTCATATTAATAACATTCGATACAACGCTTTCATTTCCTTGAAAATTCTAAATATTTATTCCGGAAAACAATTATAATGCTTCCCAAACAGCTGCAATTCCTTGACCGCCTCCGATACATACTGCGGAAGCCCCGTATTTTTTGTTTCTTCTTCTTAATTCATAAATAAGGGACGTTGAAATTCTTGTTCCACTTGCAGCTAATGGGTGTCCAATTGCAACAGCTCCACCATTTACATTGCCGATTTCTAAGTCAAATCCTAACACCTTTTGGCAAGCAAGATATTGTGCCGAAAAGGCCTCGTTAATTTCAATTAAATCTAGATCTTCTATTGTCATATTTGCTTTTTTCAATGCACCTTGAATAGCTGGAACCGGTCCAATTCCCATATACTTAGGCTCAACACCGACTACTTCCCAAGATACTAAACGTGCAATTGGTTTTAAGCCACGCTCAGCCGCATAGTCACCCGATGCAACAACTATTGCAGCAGCTCCATCCACCATTCCACTTGCATTCCCAGGTGTAACCACACCATTTTCAACAAATCGTGCCTTTAATTTAGCAAGCTGTTCCAAACTTGTGTGTCGAACATGTTCATCCTCTGAAATCACTTTATCGCCTTTTCGTCCCTTGACTGTCACCGGAACAATTTCTTCCTGTAAATAGCCCTTTTCTCTTGCTGCCAATGCACGTTCATGACTTGAGAGTGCATGTTGATCTACTTCTTCTCTTGTTACATTGTATTTTGCCGCAAGATTTTCGGCTGTTTCTCCCATTGTGCAATCTCCATAAGTATCATAAAGACCATCCCATACCCAATCCTCAACAACTGGTGCACCAAGCTGACTACCCCATCTCATTCCACGAATAACGTGAGGCACCTGACTCATGCTTTCTGTTCCACCAGCTAATACTACATTTGCTTCATTTGTTAAAATATAGCGTGCTGCCGTTAAAACTGATTCCAGACCAGTGCCACATAAGCGATTAATGGTTAGAGCAGGAACATCAATCGGTGTCCCTGCCTTTAACCCAACATGTCTTGCTAGAAGATGAGCGTCTTTACTTGATTGCTGAACATTTCCAAATACAACCTGATCAACATCCTCACCAGTAATTTTCGCTCTATGCAGGGCTTCTTTCGCTGCAATTGCGCCTAAGTCAGTTGCGGTAATCTCACGAAATGATCCGGAAATCTCGGCAAATGGTGTTCTTGCTCCTTCTAAAATCACAATATCTTTCATGGTATTTCACCTCATTTTTTAGTGATGGTGCTTCTTATCTCCCTGTATAAACAGGTTTTCTTTTCTCCACAAAAGCTTGAAGTCCCTCGACTCTGTCTTGAGTTGAAAAAGCATTCCCAAAGCAAGTACTTTCAATGATAAGTCCTGATTCTAAGTCCGTATTTCCACCAACGTTTACTGCTGTTTTTACCATTTGAAGTGCAACTGGTGGTTTTTGAGCCAATTTCTTTGCCCATTCCTTTGCTGCACCAAGAACCTCTTCAGCAGGAACTACTTTGTTAACAATCCTTAATTCTAGTGCTCTATTCGCATCAAACATATCACCGAAGTAAAGAAGTTCCTTAGCTATTCCTTGACCAACAATTTTTTGTAATCGCTGTGTTCCCCCACCACCAGGGATGATTCCTAAACCTACCTCTGGAAAAGCAAATTTTGCTCGATCTGAGCTAATTCGCAGATCACATGCTAGAGCAAGCTCTAAGCCTCCACCAAGTGCTAAACCATTAAGTGCCGCAATAACAGGCTTTGTCGTTTGTTCAATTTTAGAAAAGACGGTTCTAGATACTTTGTTCATCTTATTAACACCAACAAGATCAAGACTGGCCATTTCATTGATGTCAGCTCCTGCCACGAATGCTTTCTCACCGCTACCAGTAAGAATGATGGCACGGACTTCATCGTCTGCATCTAATACATCAAATAAGGTTGAAAGTTCTTGAAAAACAACGGTGTTCAACGGGTTAACCGGTGGTCTATTAATCGTTACCACCGCTACATTTTCTTCAATTTCACATAATAAAAATTCATAAGTCATTATTAAGTCCCCCTTCATTATTCGTAATCGTAAAATCCTGCACCTGTTTTCTTACCGTGACGTCCTGCTCTCACTAGCTGCTTTAATAATTGTGGTGGTGCAAAATGGTTATCATTAAATTCTTCTTTAAAATACTCCATCACATGGTAACCAATCTCAACTCCTGCATAATCTTGAAGAGTGAAAGGTCCCATTGGATAGTTCAATCCAAGCGTTACAGCCTTATCGATATCTTCAGCTGAAGCAACGCCTTCCTCTAATAGCTTAATCGCTTCAATAAATTGTGGAATCATAATTCTATTTACGATAAATCCAGGAGAATCTTTCTTTACTTCTACTGGCTCTTTCGAAAGTTGTTTGGATAGCGCTTTCAATTCTTCGATGGTTTCATCACTTGTTTTATAGCCACGAACTACTTCAACAAGCTTCATGAGTTGTGCTGGATTAAAGAAATGCATCCCTGCCACACGTTCTGGACGTTTCGTTGCAGAAGCAATTTCTGTAATAGACATGGACGAAGTATTTGTAGCTAAAATACAATTTTCGTTCACAATGCTATCAAGCTTTGAAAATACTTCTTTCTTTAATGAGAGATCCTCTAAAACTGCCTCAATCACAACATCTGCTCCACTCATTTCTTCTAAGCTAGTAGTTGTTTGAATTCGGGCAAATGCTTCTTGCTTTTGCTCTTCAGTCATTTTTCCTCTTTCCACACTTTTGCTCATAAACTTATCAATACGTTTAAGAGCACCATCTAAAAAACGCTCCTCAATATCATTTAAAATAACGTTAAACTTATTCATAGCTGCTAGATTCGCAATACCTGCTCCCATCGATCCAGCACCAACCACACCAATTGTTGAAATCGCCATCTCATCTCATCCCCAATCTCTTTATCAACTTCTATACGTTCATTATAGCCGTCACTCGAAGGGGATTGTACCTACACAATGTAGGAAAAAAAATATATAACTTCCTATGTTTTGTAGGAAGGGCAGTGCACTGGTGTATTAGATAATAAT
>NZ_NUMC01000140.1:0-18350 GCF_002577655.1 Bacillus sp. AFS040349
TGGTCCATTTATGTCCCGATACCTCTTGTATCGAGACAGATCTTAGCTTGTTTACTGCATTTGTGTCCGATTCCGCTTATATCGTAGCAACTTTTCAGGCTATTTTTAATATCATTATTTCCAATAAAAATCGAGGTAAATCTCCCTCCTTACAAATCATATCCTCCACAATTCCTTTCGGGACGTTGTTACAGCATGTGCCCCCGCTTTTAACACACTAGTTACTTCATCATGACTTGTTATTAAACCGCCTGCTATTACAGGAATATTTGTTTCCTGACTTACTTTTTGAATCAAATGTGGTACACAGCCTGGTAGAACTTCTATAAAGTCAGGCTGAACCTTTTGCGCTAAGCTGTAACTTGTATCAATTGCCAACGTATCAAGCAAAAATAGCCGCTGAATCGATAAAATACCATTTTTCTTGGCTGTCTTTAATACACTTGCTCTTGTTGAAATAACTCCATCAGGCTTTATTTTTTGACACAAAAATTCTGCTGAGTACTCATCGTTTTTTAAACCTTGAATTAAGTCTGCATGTAAGAGGATTTTTTTATGATATGTCTTAGCTAGCTTCATAATATTATCTAATTGAGCAATATGCACTTCTAGCATAACGATAAACTCTACATTTCTATTAGAAAGGACCTGCTCAAAGTCCTTCATTGATTTAGTCGCGGGTAACACCTGTTGATTTTCAAACATCAGGGACCTCACCCTTTCTATACACTTTTAGCATGTGGGTGTTCATCTTCATCATATTCTACAGGAACAGTTGCATCATATATGTGCTTTTCTAACTCATCGCGGAAACGTTGTTCTTCTTCAAGCGACCAAGAGAAAATAGTTGCCATGTACTTTGTAACCGGTTCTTTCCACTTGATCACCCAATTTATATCAAAGAAAAGGGCACTAGTTCTTCTAATGAAGAAATCACATAGTGTTCCTACCATTTCTTGTTCAATTCCATAAATAAGGGATGCATATACTTCTAACGAAAGTCCAGCAGCCTCCGCTTCATGTCCACTATGTTTGATTACTTCATAGAGGGCAGAAATGTTTGATCCATATCGTTTTACTAGCTTCGTTGCTTCTTCCTCTGTTAAACCTAAATTTATCCCTTTTTGAACCTGTTCTTTCACGAAAGTAGGATACTGATTAGAACCACCAACATCTCCACCCGAAAGAACAATCTGGTCTGTGGTACATGCAGGGTAATTTTTTCCTCTTAGTTCTTCTAATACAAGGTTTACAACACCTTCCGCCATTTTACGATAACCTGTTAGCTTCCCTCCAGCAATTGTCACTAAGCCAGATGGTGAGACAAAGATTTCATCTTTTCTAGAAATCTCTGAAGGATCTTTTCCTTCTTCGTGAATAAGTGGACGTAAGCCTACCCAGCTTGACTCAACATCATTCGTTGTTAAGTTTAGATTGGGAAACATATAATTAGTAGCTTTTAGAATATAATCTCTGTCCTCTACTGTCATTCTTGGGTGGCTAATTGAGCCTTTGTAATTTGTATCAGTTGTGCCTACATACGCTTTGTTATCACGTGGTATAGCAAACATCATTCTACCGTCTTTAAAAGGGGTGTCAAAATACACTGCTTCTTTTAGAGGAAAACGTGACGAATCAATAACAAGATGAACACCTTTTGTTAAGTGTAAATATTTCCCTTTCTTTGATTTGTCTTTTTCTCTTAACGTATCAACCCATGGACCTGCAGCATTTACGATTTTCTTTGCGTAAATCTTCCGCTTTTCACCAGTTAGTAAATCCTGAATGTGAACTCCAACAACTTTTCCTTTGTTATAAATAAATTCTTCTGCTTTTGTATAATTTGCAGCCAAAACCCCTCTGTTTACCGCTTCTTTCATTACTTCTAATGTTAGTCGCGCATCATCTGTTCGATACTCAACATACACTCCGGATCCCTTTAAACCCTGTTCACGTAAGAGAGGCTCGCGTTCGATTGAATTTGTTTTGTTCAGCATTTTCCTTCTTTCAACCTTCTTAACTCCGGCTAAATAATCGTAAACTTTTAGGCCTATAGAAGTGGAAAACTTACCGAATGTTCCATTTTCAATGATCGGCAACATCATCCAAACAGGTGTTGTGACATGAGGGGCATTTTCATAGACAATTGCCCGCTCTTTCCCAACCTCTGCTACAAGCTTTACCTCAAATTGCTTTAAATAGCGCAAGCCTCCATGTACTAGTTTAGTAGATCGGCTAGAAGTACCTGCAGCAAAATCCTGCATCTCAATCAACCCTGTTTTTAAACCACGAACCTGGGCATCTAAAGCAATTCCTGTTCCTGTAATTCCCCCACCGATAACTAGTAGATCCAAAGAGTTTGCTTCCATTTCTTCTAAATATTTTGAACGATTTATGCTAGAAAACTGTGTCATTGTTTATCATCCTTTCAAATTGTAGGTAAAACAACAAAAAAGGGGACCACAACATGAACTGTAAAGAAATCCTTTTACAGCTTTGTTGTGGTCCCCTCAAAACGTCTCAAGACCAATTATTTATTAACTTTTAGTTATATATAGTATAGCAGTTTTTTTCTTAATTTTCAATTAAGTTGTTTGCTTTTACCCTTTTTATTTGGCTTAAAGCTCATTGTTGCCTTTACTGCTTCCTGCCAGCCTTCATATAACTCATTTCTTTGATCCTCATCCATAGTAGGATCAAATGATTGGTCTACCTTCCATTGTGAGGCAATTTCTTCGCGGTCCTTCCAGAAGCCTACTGCTAAACCTGCTAAATATGCAGCTCCTAAAGCTGTTGTTTCATTTATTACTGGACGTTCTACTGGAACATTGAGAAGATCACTTTGGAAATGCATGAGCATATTGTTTTTCACTGCTCCACCATCTACGCGTAACTTTTTCAGTTCAATTCCTGAGTCTGCTTCCATTGCTGTTAAAACATCCTTTGTTTGATAAGCAAGAGATTCAAGGGTTGCACGTACAAAATGTTCTTTCGTTGTTCCACGAGTTAAACCAAACACTGCACCACGTGCATCACTATCCCAATAAGGTGTACCTAATCCTACGAAAGCAGGAACCACATATACGCCATCAGTCGAATCGGCTTTTGAAGCATAGTCTTCAGATTGTGGAGCATTTTCAATCATTTTAATTCCATCACGTAACCATTGAATGGCAGACCCTGCAACAAAGATACTTCCTTCTAGAGCATACTCCACTTTCCCATCAATGCCCCAAGCGATTGTTGTTAACAATCCATTTGCTGATGGAACTGCTTTTTCACCTGTATTCATTAACATAAAGCAGCCTGTTCCATATGTGTTTTTCGCCATTCCTTTTTCATAGCAGGCCTGCCCAAACAATGCAGCCTGCTGGTCACCTGCCACCCCTGCAATTGGAACAGCTTCACCAAAAAAGTGATAATCAACAGTTTCTGCGTAAACTTCTGATGAAGAACAAACTTCAGGTAGCATTGATTGTGGAATATCTAGAATGCCTAGGATTTCTTTATCCCATTCTAGACTGTATATATTATACATAAGTGTTCTAGACGCATTTGTATAGTCAGTAACATGCTTCTGCCCACCTGATAGTTTCCATATCAACCATGTATCAATTGTTCCAAATAAAAGTTTCCCTTCGTTCGCTTTTTCTCTTGCACCTTCAACATGATCCAAAATCCACTTTACCTTTGTTCCTGAAAAATAGGCATCTATTAATAATCCTGTTTTTTCACGAAAAAGATCATTATAACCTTTTTCTTTTAACTCTTCACAAATGTCCGCAGTTTGCCTTGATTGCCAGACAATAGCATTGTAGACAGGCTTGCCAGTCTCACGGTCCCATACGACAGCTGTTTCCCGTTGATTTGTAATTCCAATACTAGCAATTTCTTTTGGCGAAATATCCTTTTTAGCAAGAACTTCTGCAATAACTGCTAAGATCGAACTCCAAATTTCTTGTGGATTATGTTCCACCCAGCCTGGTTTAGGAAAATATTGTGGAAACTCTCTTTGAGCTACCTCAACAATTTCACCCTTTTTATTAAATAGAATAGCTCTAGAGCTTGTTGTACCCTGATCTAATGATAAAATATACTTCTTTTCCATATGATTACCTCCGATATTCGTAGTTTATATATTTACATTACTTCTTGTTTTTTTGCTTCAAATCCTTTATTTGTGTGAGATACTTTTACAACTAACGCAATAACTGCTAATATTCCTATTAAAATATAAAGGGCGTTATTAGTTCCACCAACAAACACAGCGTGATGAAATTGAGCACCAAGAACACCACCAACGATTGGACCAATAACAGGAATCCAAGCATATTTCCAGTTAGAAGAGCCTTTCCCTGCAATCGGGAGTAAAAAGTGTGCAATACGTGGACCTAAGTCACGTGCTGGATTAATGGCATACCCTGTTGTACCACCTAGTGATAATCCAATGGCTGTGATAAAGAAACCAACTATAATTGGATTTAACCCTTCTGTAAACTCGTTAGCACCAATAGATAAGAGACCAAAAATTAAAACAGCTGTACCTAACACTTCACTTATAAAGTTAGAAGGTGTATGTGCAATGGCTGGGTCTGTAGAAAACACTGCTAATTTTGCAGCTTTATCTTCTGTTGCCTGCCAATGCGGGTAATAGTATAACCATACAATCGTAGCACCTAGAAATGCCCCGATCATTTGCCCCGCGATATATGATGGAACATCTGCCCATGGGAACTCGCCAATAGAGGCGAAACCAATTGTAACCGCTGGATTTAAATGTGCACCGCTTACACTTCCAACCGCATAAGCTCCAAATGCTACTGCAAACCCCCAACCTAGAGTAATGACAATCCAACCAGAGTCCTGTGCTTTTGATTTATTAAGCACAACACCACCTACTACACCACCACCGAAAATAATCAAAATCATTGTTCCTATAACTTCCCCTAAAAATGCTGACACTGTGAATCCCCCTTCATTTTCTTTTATAAAAAAACTTGAATGCATTGTGCTGAAAAGAAAAAGACAGCCACCTGCATTAATAGGATACAAAATCCCCTATTAAAGCAAATGGCTGTCTCTCAATAACTCATCAGCACGATTCTTAACTTGTTAACATTATTATAAGTGTAGTGGTTTATTTTGTAAACGCTTTTTTACAAAAAAATTATATACTAATAGATTGACTGAATAAGAATACACTAGTTTTACCCTCTTTTTATTGTGAAAAAGGTAAAAAGCAGTCTTTTCTCGATAAGTAAACAATGAACCGCCTACTGTTCACACATAAAAAACAATGTCCCTTCTCTTCCTCCTGCCTTCTCCCCCTCAAATCCTTGTCCTGTTTAGGCTCACGCCCTTTCTCCATCTTCTGGAATACAAAAAAGTTTGTCCTTCCTTTTCCCCCACTTTTGCTCAAACTTGTACCGAATTTTCAAGGTCTCAGACATAAAAAACTTTGTCCAAACATCCTGTATTTCTCCTGCTTTTTCTCACGCTTTTTCCCCTGCCTTTCTTGTCTTCCTCCTGCATTTTCTCCTGACTTTCTTCGCCATTTTTCTCATGCACTTTCCTACCCAAACACTTGGTTTATCGGTATTTTTCAGGCTTTTAATCAAACGTTTGATTAAATCTTGCTAACATACCAACGGTACGTATCCTCGCTTTTTCTCCTGCCTTTTTTCATACAAAAAAGACCGAAGGGCGACCAGGTGTTAAATTAGAATAAAGTTTGCAGAAGCGAGGAATCACGTTCACCCCTTGCCACATCTGACTTCAAAGGCATTACCCAACTTATTTCATGAGAATAAAGTTTGCTCAAAGATTTGCCCATTTTCAGCCGAAAAGTAACTCTAAAAGTAAAAAAGATAAGAATAAAGTTTGCTTAAACATAGTGGAGAGACCACCATACTAGGGGAGTGACCAAAACCCAATTAGGGCACCTAACGGTGCCCCCTGTACCATAACCGATTCTTGCCTTCTAATCTGGTGCCTATGCAATTGTATTTTTTAAATTTGTTGGAATTGCCGAAATTGGTGGAGGGGGATCTTAATTGGCTATGGTTAAGAGAAGATAAGCCATTAATGGGGTGTTTTCGGAGGAGTTGCCTTGGCGTAATAAGGTGGTAATTACTACATTTCGAACATTCCCATGCGGAGTATATGCTGCTATGGAGGAGTCCTTCCGTATTTGAGGATGGGGTATACCTTATTTATACGATTGGATAGATGCTGGTATCTGTTTAGTGGGTGTTTCAGTAATGATATTCGCACCTCGCCAATAAATGAGGTATCGAAGATACCTTTAATCCATCGGCCTCATACATAGCACCTTACGGTTTCTCATATACCACCGTCAATCCCATACTTTCCACGTTACCCATACATAATTATTTATTTTTATTTTTTAATAATTTCTTTATGGGCGAGTGCTTATGTCTGAAGCACGGTATACCTTCATGGACGTGGGCTTTCCTTGGAAGATGAAGCACTCTACTATACCTTACGGTTTTGCCTGTACCACCGCCGTTTCCATACTTACCTCCTGACCCCATACCTAATTATTTATATATATTTATTTTTAAGGGCGAGGACCTTGCTTGGGGCATGTTACACGTTGCTGGACGTGGGCTTCCCTTGAAAGATGGAGCACTCTACTATACCTTGCGGTTTCCCCTGTACCACCGCCATTCCCCATACTTACCAAATTGACCTATGCCTAATTATTTATATATTTATTTGTTTTTTTATGGGCGAGAACCTTGCTTGTGGCGTGTTGCACGTTGCTGGACGTGGGCTTTCCTTAATTGGTTTGGTTCTATTACTACTCATTCAAAGTGATACACGAACACCCCTTGTGATGTCTTTATTCTTAGATATTATCTAACCCGAAAGGGATACCTTAACCCCCACGAAAAACCTTTGCTAGCCTATAAAAAACATAAAAAAACCCCGTGAATATACCCATACTATGGATACACCCACGAGACTTCGTGCAAACTTTTTTCTTCTTATGCAGACTTTTTTCTCATTCTGCAAACTTTATTCTGATTCAACATATTTATCTGTGTACAATTTGTAGAAAAAGAAACGACAGAAATAATATAGACTATCACTAATTGAGTAAGCATAATCCCCCTTCTTTCTATTGAAACCAATATAAAAAAGAAAGGAGCGCTTTGGTATGTATTTGGGAATTAAAAAATGCTATAAATGGCATTATCTTTTATGAATGTAAAAAGAGCCAAAATACGAAAGTAGTGTATTTAGGCTCTTTATGAAGTAACGCACCATTATATGTAGTATGGTATTTGACCTAATTCAACGTAAATGAAGATATAAAAACAGCCTATTTACTAACTATTTTTACTTATTATATTTAGTAAATAATAGTTTTCAACGTAAACAACGATAGGGCTTTACTTGGAGGGGTGGGTATGATAGGCTGGTTTGCCTACTGAAACACGTGCTTCAGCCTTTCAAGACAAATCATACCCACAGAGTCTCCAAGTCAAGTCCTTAAACGCTTTTCTATGGTTACATGTAAACAGTATAAAGGGTGCACCATATCAGTGCTTTGAAAAGGATACTATATATAAGGGACGTTAGTTGAAGATTCAAATTAACTTTTAATACTTTTTATATACTTTGTAACATTACCCAAACAGCAACTTCCTTGTGGATTGTTTACCTCACAACCACATCGGTTTTCCTTTATGTTTTCTCGAATATGTTCAATTGGATTAGGAGAAAGTTCTTGTTTTACATATTTCTTAATTTTCTCTTTTGTCCAGTCAAAGCAATAGCAAATAGGTGTTATTACATAGTCATCTTTTTGATGTACTGCTACCTTTATGTCAGATGTAAGATATTTCTTATTATCAGCATCAAAATAAACTACATCACACTCTTTACTTAAACAGAAATAGTGATTTACATTCGCATTTAAAGTTTCTAATGCAGTCGGTTTAAGTAATGATTTTAGTGTAATCAACTTTACGTTTTTTGCTTTATTATTACAAGATGGGCAAGCACCATTATTTTCCGTTACCACTTCATTAACCTTACTACTACAACAATCCATCGTTCTCCCACCTTTATTTAAACCGCCCTATAGTAATAACTTCAACAAAAAGAGCGTAAATCATTGTCGGATCAACGCACCCTTTAGTTTAATAAGAATTACACTAGGCAAAAAGGCAAGGGAACAAAAATTTTCCCTTGCTATGAAACCTTATTTTTATTCTTTAACCTTTAGTAATCTTAAACTGTTTAATGTAACAAGCAATGTTGCGCCCATATCGGCAAATATAGCAATCCATAGGGTCAACCATCCGGGCATAACTAATAGTAATGCCACTAATTTAATGGCTAAAGAGAAGGTAATGTTTTGCTTGATAATGGTTAATGCCTTACGGCTTAATTTAATGGTATATGGCAACTTGCTTAAATCATCAGACATTAATGCAATATCGGCTGTTTCTAGTGCTGTATCAGTTCCAGCACCACCCATCGCTACACCGACCGTTGAAGCCGCAAGTGCTGGTGCATCATTTACACCATCTCCTACCATTGCCACACTTTGATGCTTTCCACGAAGTTCTTTAATAAAGTTTAATTTATCTTCTGGAAGTAAATCGGCTTTAATATCTGAAACACCAACCTGTTTCCCAATGGCTTCTGCTGTTCGTTTATTGTCACCAGTCAGCATTACTGTTTCAATTCCCATATGATTCAATTTGTTGATGACTTCTTTTGATGTTTCTCTCATTTCATCTGCTACGGCAATTAGCGAAAGGATTTCTTTATCCGTTCCCAAAACCATCACCGTTTTTCCTTCTATTTGCATACGAGTAATTTTCTCTTGAATGGTACTTTCAATTGTTTGATGCAATTCTTCAAACAAATTTGGACTTCCGACATAATACATTTCATTATTTACTCTTGCTTTTACACCTTTACCCGTAATTGATTGAAAGTCTTCTACCGACATTCCATTAAAGTTCAAGCCGTTTTCTTCTGCTTTTCTTATAATGGCTGAAGCAAGTGGATGTTGTGATCCTTTTTCAATGGCTGCTGTAACTGCAAGCAATTCGTTTTTATCGTCACCATATGTCACGATGTCTGTTACAGTAGGAATTCCTTTTGTTAATGTTCCTGTTTTATCAAAAGCAATGGCTTTAAGGGCTCCTGCTTCTTCTAAATGAATACCACCTTTAATTAAAACACCATTTTTCGCTGCATTTCCAATAGCAGTAACAATCGATACCGGCGTGGAAACAACTAAAGCACACGGACAACCAACAACTAAAACTGCCAACCCTTGATAAATCCATTCACTCCAATCCCCACCAAATAATGGAGGTATAACAGCGATTAAAAGGGCCAAAATCATAATAGATGGTGTATAGTATTTCGCAAATTTATCGACAAATGCTTGAGAAGGTGCTCGTTCTGCTTGTGCTTCTTCTACAAGATGAATAATTTTTGAAAGAGTAGTATCTTCCACTCGTTTGGTTACTTTAACTTCGAGCAATCCTTCTTCATTTAATGTTCCCGCAAACACTTCATCATCAATTGTTTTTGTTACCGGAACACTTTCCCCAGTAATTGCAGCCTGATTTAATGTTGAAGTTCCTTTGATAACTACTCCATCCATTGCTAACTTTTGACCCGGTTTTACAATCATAATGTCTCCAACTTGAACATCATCAACGTGGATTATCATTTCTTCATTCCCACGACGGACTAATGCTTCTTTTGGAGCAATATCCATCAATGATTCAATGGATTGACGAGCCTTATCCATTGAATAGCGCTCTAATGCTTCACTAATCGCAAATAGGATAACAACAGTTGCACCTTCACCCCATTCACCAATGATTGCAGCACCTATAATGGCAATCGTCATTAGTGTATTCATATCAAATTGTAATCTGCTTAAATTTTTTAGACCTTTAATAAACAGCGAATATCCACCAATTAACATGGATGCTGCATAACCAATAGTTGGAAGAATATGCTCTTCCCCGTATTGCGCCCCTAAAAACCAACTAATCAACAGTAATATCGCTGAAATATAGACCTTAATATTTTCTTTTTGCTTCCAGAATGGTTCACGTTCTACTCTCTGTTCTTTTTCATCCCGAATCTTTAAATTTTCAAATGCTCCTGCTTTTTCTAGTTCTTCAATCGTTGCAGTACCTTTCACATACACTTTAGATGCTCCAAAATTTACTTTCGCATCATCAACACCGGGCAATTCTTTTACATTATTTTCAAAAATGGCTGCACAATTTACACAAGTAAATCCTTGAACACGATATGCTTTCATTTCTTCTTCAGTTAAATTGGGTTGTTGATTAGACATTGACTTTCACCTCTTTCTTATGTGCTAACGCAATAGTGATTAATTGCTTGATGTGGTCATCATCTAGTGAGTAAAACGCTAATTTGCCTTCTTTTCGGTATTTTACAATCCCTTGTTTATGAAGAGTTCGTAGGTGATGAGATGCTGTTGCAACGGTAGAACCTATAATATTGGCGACATCACACACACATAGTTCGTCATCTTGACATAAAGCAAAGGATATTTTTGCTCTGTTTTCATCTGCAAGTGCTTTAAATAATAAGGCAACACTAGACATATCCTCTTTTTCTAATTCGCCTTGTATTCGATTAACTTTTTCTTCGTCATAACAATAAATTTCACAAGTATCCTTCTTACCCATTAGTTTCACTCCCTTTTCATTCAAATATTCATTTGAATATATTATAACCCTTTTTTATCTTTATTCAAACATTTATTTGAATGAAATAAAAACAAAAATGCTTGGATAAAAAATCCAAGCACTTTTTCTTAACTGCTTTCGTCTGATTCAACCCAATTACCTGTTTGTTAAAATAGGAATGAGAACAAGGCATTGAATGTCCCATTTTCATACATAATATAAATTCCTAATCCTATAAAGACAATTGGAACAATCCAACGTTCATACTTTTCTATTTTTTCCGATACGAATTCCAAGTGTGCTAAACGATAGCCCACGTAGAGTAAAACCCCAATCATTATTAAAAAGACAATAATAGAGACAATGATTTCAGTCCCATTTAATGTTGTGAAATACGGTACATAAATGGAAAAGTCATCCGCACTGGAAGACAATACAATAAAAGTGACCGTTAGAAATAATTGATTAAACCTACCTGATGAAAATAAGGACAAAATGTTGCTTTCATCTTCATCTTGTTCTCCTTTAATCCATATTTTTATTCCTAAATAAATTGGTAAAAGTCCAAGAAGTCCTATAACCCATTGTTGAGGGATCAAGTTGGCAACACCTAAAGAAACTAAAAGACTTGCTCCTATAACAATTATCGTTCCAACATACTTTCCTATCCAAATATGTATTTCCTGTCCTTTTTTTATTTGCGAAAACAATAGAATTAAAATAACAAGATAATCAATCCCTGTCGCTACATAAATAGTTGCGGCTGTAAGTATCGTTGTTATCATTTATTTACCTCCAAAATTTCAATTTTTAATTTTTTAAACAAAGGAAAGACCCGACTCCCTTTGAAATAATTCTTTTTTGTTCTAAAATATCGAACCCTGTTTCCTCAAGATGATTTGTAAATTCATCCCAAGTAAAGTAGGCTTCTGGCGGATGATCTAATTTAAAATAAGTGGCAAAAAAATGAGAAGCATCTTTATTCAAATCTTCGACTAAAAGTACCCCTCCAGACTTTAAAACTCGATAAAGTTCTGTAATAGCATCTTTCCATTGAGGAATATGATGCAGTATTCCGAAAACAAAAACAGCATCAAACTTATCGGAGTCTAAATGTGTTTCTAACACGCTGCCAACAAAGAAATTTAATTCGGGATATGCTTGTTTTGCCTTTTCAATTTGTGATGGCATAATATCGAACCCTATCAATTCAGCAGGACTAAATTCTTGAATTAACTTTGTACTATATCCTGATCCACACCCAGCATCTAATACTACTTTTCCCTCCAAAGAAAGATTATTCTTATCTAAAAACTCTTTAAAGGTTTTAAACTCAATGTTCTTTTGAAGCCATTTCCTCATTGGATTATTCATCAAATGAAATTCGATTTTATTTAATTCCATAACAATCACCCCTTTATTCAAATATTCATTTGAATGTATTATATCAAATTCATTTTATTATTCAAATATGCATTTGAATAAAATTACAAAATTTACATAAAAAAAGAATTGGAAAAGTCCCAATTCTAATACAAACTTTGTTAAATTATCCTGCCGGTTAATACAAAAAGCACTGCCTTACAAATATGTATAAATATAAGCATATAAGCGTTTATACGTTAATGTATTGAGAAATGATTCAAAATGATTTATAAACATAAACATACTGCCAAAACCTACATCATTTAAATGCCAGAAACATTTTGGTATTCAATTTCCATTTAAATGCTTTGATTTCGGATATTTACCCACCGAAAGTAACGTTACAACTCTACTACATTTTATTTTGAAACTGCTTGTTCCAAATGCTTATTCATTTCAATAAGAGTACCTGTTTCATTATTTACCGAAAGAACCTTTCCATCAATGCTATATTCTTCACCAATTCGCAAGTCCGGGTCTTCTTGTTTTAGTAACTCCAAACATTTATATGTAGAGATAAGTTGACCTCTACAGAATTCAATAAAATTCTGGTTAGACATTCCATTAACGGAATAAATTTTAGATTGTTCAACTCCTGTATAATATCCAGTCAATTCCTGCATAAGGGAATTGGAAAAATATTGTGCACATTGCGCATTAATTTCCTTCCAAGTATCCATTCTGGTATGAACTACTATATGACCCCTTGAAGTCTTGTCAATCGATACCCCGCCACTAATCAAATAATGTCTTAGTTTTTCCTTTAAATTTATGTTCTCCCCATTTTGCAAATAGTACTGGGAAAAAACATATATAAATGAATTCATATATATTTCACTATTAACCAAGTAAATAAGATTCTTTTTTACAGTATCTTCCTTGTATTTTCTATCTTTATATTCATTATAAGAATGCTCGATTGTTTTATTTGATGCCTTAGAGAGACTTGCCGTTAAATAGACATATACCCCCGTAATAGAGACCAATAAAATATTTATTAATACTGTTAATGCTCCATTATTTTCATTTAGAAAATTTATACCTTCTTGTATAAGGCTCATATTGGTTGCTTCTCCTTTTCCCCAATTGCTGGAACCATATCTACATTTAGAGGGTTAAGTTCTTTTTTAATTCATCATCAATTTCTTCTAAACAAGCAATACATAAAAATTCTTTTGCTCTACTAAATGCAACATACCCAATTCTACAAGTATCTTGCTTGTCTCCAAACCTTAATTGCTTGTCCACTTCTAGCCATTTTTTTAACTCATTTTTACTCTTTGCAATTACTAGAACCGCATCAGCCTGTAATCCCTTTGATTTGTGAATGGTAAGATGATAATCTTTAATTTCTTTAATACTGCTAGAGTATTGCAGTTCGAGATTAATCTTGTTAATAAATCCCTCTGCAATATGGTCTGGATTATGTTGTACCTTTTTATGAACAGATTTATAAGGATCGCATTTGAAGTTTGTTTTTAACAATGAGATTATCTCACTGCTATTTATAAATGGATTTGATTTAATGCTTTCTACTATTTTAAAGCAGAGTTGTCTATAGGCTAAATCATCTATTCCCAACTCCATCATAATACTTGTCCTGCTCTTATTTAAGATTTCGCAAATGAACGTTGAACACTCTCTTAATAACTGTATTGAATTAGAATCGCTATCATCTTTTTGAACCAATCCATATTCATTTTCAACTGTCTTAAATGTGCTGCGTCTGTATCCCAAAAAGAATCTTGTTGATGGGCTATTTTCACACATGGTTCTATCATTACACAGGGAATTAAATGAATTAATAATCTCCCGCAAATCATAAGTATCCGAAATAAAAGTCACTTTATTATTGGTGTTATTATCCTCATTTGTTTTTTGTTGAGTGATTGATGTATGGAAGTTATTAATAAAATCAATAATTGTTAAACTTGACCTATTATTACTATCCAGATATTCCTTATCAATAGTTCCACTGTTTATCGCTTTATATATTGGCCGCTTATCTAAAGTTTGAATTTGACCACCTTGATTTTGAAAAGTCATTATACTTTGCTCCGGATCACCTACAAAATACATTTCCGTTGCGGATGCTTTTCTTATTTCTTCAAAAATATTAAACTGTCCTGAGTTTGCATCTTGAAATTCATCCACAAATAAAAATTGTAGCCTTTGAGAAACAAGTTCTCTAATCTTTTTGTTTTCTTTTAATAAATTACTAGATAATGACACAATTTTTTCATAGGGAACTACTCCCTTTTTCACGATATTATTCTTAATAATGTTCTCTTCTTTTCTGTCATTGGCCTTTATACTCACATCTTTATAAACAACCTGCTCTGGTAAAACACCTTGAACCACCCCAAATGGTTTAAGTATAAAACGCACTAAAAAACTATGAATAGTTCCAATAAAGACATTTGGGGGAATAACCGTTTTCTCCATTAAGCGTTCCTTAATTTCATTAGTTGCAGAGTTTGTGTACGTAATTACAGCAAGAAATCTATGGTGTTCAAGCAATGGTAGTCTATTGATCACTTTTTCAATTATATAATGAGTTTTCCCTGCACCCGGTCCAGCAATGACTAGTGTAGGTTTTATTTTTTTAGCCATAAACTTTACCCCTTTATAAACTCGAATGCGTTTTTAATATACTTTGGGATCTTGAATTCCACATCTTCTTTCTTTAATTCGTCACAAAGATTAAAGGCAAATTCAGATTTATATTCCTCTACTAATTCAAAAAATGAATTTGTATCAATTTCCTTGTCCCCAATTTCTGCAATATATTTTGGTCCGTTTATAGGTCTAGTTGCTTTCAGTGCATTTAATAATAACTCTTTACCTTTACCACTTTTGTTAGCACTTATTAATTCCTTTTCAAATGTCTCTTTGTTCACTTCAACTTTTATAGGGCCATCTGTAGTTTCATATTCTTTTTTTAGATTATCCGCACGATTTTCCGTCTTCTTTCCAACATCTCCGTCTGTAAGCACTGCACATTTAATAAAATAACCATTTTTTACAATCTCTAAGAAGTGCTTAAAAGCAACCCCATTTACATTAACTATGTTGCAGCCTATACTTTCTATTGATTTTTTGGAAAATAATTGGTAAATTACAGGTACAATAATTTCTTCCGCAATTCCTTCTACCAAAATGATCCTTCGTGCATAGAACATACTAGACTTTGTAGCATCTAAGTACTTCCCAAGATAATGCCGGTGAACCTTCCCCTTTTTATCATTTCCAAACCCATCAAGTAAAAAATGTTCTTTTACTTTACCACTTTCATTAAATAAAACTACCATATTGTCCATATTTAAAGCACTTGTTATATGGGTAGAATGCGATGTTAATATAATCTGCAAATCTTCTCTTTTTTCGTTTATTGATTGTATATTGCTAGCAAGATGCCTTTGTAAATGCGGGTGCAAATGTGCTTCAGGCTCTTCGATACCTACAATTCGGAAACAAGTATCAATATTATCATCTGGTGCCAAGCGGGAAAGGATTAAGGAAATATATAAAAGGTTATTTCTTCCCAATCCATTTCTATCAATGCTGATTGGCTCTTGACCATAGATTAGGCTTAACTTTTTTAGAATTTCTCCTGTTTCTAATGTTGAAAAGTGAAAATCAACATTATTACTGCCTGTTGTTTCTTGCAATGATATCTTTTCTAATTGCTCTATCAGTGTCTTTCTTATATTTTTCAGTTGTTCGTTATCTTTAATTTTTTCGTCAAGATTGCTCAGAACTCCCTTTATGTCTTCATAGGCTGTTTCGTCATTTTGGTTTAGAACCCTAAATAACAATTTGTAATCACCGTTAGCAATTAACTCCCTTTTTGCATCACGAAGAGCATCCAGTAGTTCTAGTTTCAACATTCCAAGGAAATAAGGATCAACACGATTAGTACTGTCATTTCCACCATAAATGAGATATTGATATTTTTTTATTGGAAATTCAATAAAATTTAAAAGTTTCTCTTCTTGCCACTCTTTATTTTCTTCTTTTAACTTTTGTATATATTCTCTTTGTTGTTCAACCCACTCTTTACAATTAAAGCCGTTAGAAGGTTTAAACAAATACGTCAGTTTAGCCTTATTCATAGAGTTGTCAGAAAACCAATCACCAACAACTGATAATTGTTTAGTATCCATCTCCTCAAATGTGAGTTGAACTTCTACTTCTGGAAATTTAACATTTTTGGGAGTAATCGTTGTATCTAATACATCCTCCTTGAATTTGATTCTAGATTTATAGTTTATATCATCCAACTGCAACATTCGTTTTCTTAACATTGTAATATCCTGACTTAAAATGAGACCAATTGATTCTAGTAAATTAGTTTTACCAATGTTGTTTTCACCAATTATAGTCGTAAACTTTTTTAACTTAGTCTTAAAGGGTTCGTTCCCAAAATTCCGATAATTTTTGATTGAGATATGAGAAATATACACTTCAACAATCCTCCAATAGTCTTAAATATCCACCATTTAACATTAGCATAAATAAGTAGACAACCTCTATAAAATAATAGTAGAAAGAAGTCTGTAGTATAAATAACAAGCAAAAACACCCAAATCTTTAAAATCACAGTGTTAAATATAAAACCACCTATGCCCAGTCGCCCCTTTTAATGCATGTGCTGTTTCTAAACAACAAAAAAGGCAAGGAGTTTATCCCTACCTCTTTTCTATTCAAATACCACATACTTCCTTAACACTTTCATAGCACGGTCTGCGTCTTCGTCAGTTCTAATATTTATACCAGATAGTTCATTTGTAATTTTCCTTATGATATCACTTACCCTCCTATCAACTAATTGCAATTCACAACATAATTCTGAAACCCGATGAAAATTAACACTAAACTCCATACGCTTGTCTTCCATTGGAACCAATTTTAAATACAATTTACTCATCATAATTCTCCTCCCCATCAAGTTGGGCTCTAAGAGAATAATAGGCGTCCATATTTTCAATTGTTACGTACTCATTGACTAAATCAAGAACTTCCTCATAACTTTTCAAACCATCATGTTTAAACCGATAATTCAGTTCCTCACACTTATCAAATTCCTCTAAATATTCAAGCATTGCTTCTGCTTTCCACATTACATGATAGACATTTCCCTCTGGACCTGACCAATCGATTTTTATAATTGGTCTACCATATTTTGTTTTCAAATTGCCACCCCCTCATCAGTTGCTAAATTAATTGGGAAGTAGCAAAGGTTCGGGATTTTATTCCTTTTCCTTAACTTCACATACTCTCTCGCTGTCATCTCTTTCATTATCATTGAATTATTTTCGCCATAGAAAGCAAATATGAAGTCAATATTTTTCATAGACATTCTTTCAAGTGTCTGTAAACTAAACACATTTAAGATAATTGGACCGAAAGTAAGTATAGTTTCATTAAACCTTAAAGATGTAACATATTCCGTCATATCCAGAGGCTTATAGTAATAGATAAGTTCTTGCATTGGTTTAGAGAAAATATCAAACTTACTAATGGCAAGGCCCTTCTCTTCCGAAAATTTAATCAGTTCATGCTTATGTTCACTAAACTCCTCTTGAACCTCATGTTCATTATTGTTCTTTCTAATCAATACAGATAGTGCTCTAACTTCTTTCATGTTAACACGCTCCTAATAGTTTTTTTGAAGTTCGACATAGTTAAAAAATTATTCTTTCACCGATTCTAGTTCAGATTCGAAATATCCTATACCTTCTATAATCTTTCTTTTTAAAATAATTCTTTACTTCCTTTTCAAGATCACTAAAATGGTATTTAAGACTTGCATAAGTTGGAATTCCTACAAGTAATCCTAAAATTGTGATAAGCGCTTTGTCATCGATGTTCATTAGAATATTAACCACAAGCATGATGGTTAAACATGACAAGAATATAATCCATCGGGTCATTCTTTTATTTACCCCTCCATGTAGTTTTATTTTCCCTGACAGAACTCCCGCAGCCGTGCCCCCGATGTATAAAAGCCAAGTTTCTTGTGTCATTTTAAACTCGCCTAAAAAAAGTACGAGTGGGTAAGTTAGAACGGTTATGAACATCATTGTGACGATTTTTCCAATTAGCAAGGCTATCTTTGCAGTTTTTTCACTTTTGAACCGTGGTTTTATCATTTTTTTACCTCCCATTTTTCATTCGTATTGTCAAAACTTC
>NZ_NUMC01000141.1:0-13624 GCF_002577655.1 Bacillus sp. AFS040349
AGAAGTTTTGACAATACGAGTTCATATTGAGGGGGTTATAAATGAGTTTACAGGGAAGAAAATTACCCCAGAGGTAATGGGGAAAGTTGAGAAAGCCTTTAAAGATGTTGTGGAAAAAGAATCGCTAGCTCTAATTGATAAATTTAAAGAGTTAAAAATAGATCCGATTGGAATTGGAGACGATCTCCGGTCACAGTCTCGTACATTTCTAATTGATGAGTGGCGGGAGCGAATCCCTGAGTTGGAGGTGGACTTGCAGGCGGATATAGTTATCTCTGAATCAGGTGTTATCGATTAAGTTTATCAATTTTGTGAATTTTGATAAAAATAAAAGATGCTTGTTTTATTTAAAGGTGTTGTCTCATATCGTTTAGTAATGGACTAGTCTAAAGATAAGGGGACAAGACATCATGAATACTTTTGTTAAAGGGACATTAATGCTTGTTATAGCAGCCTTTTTCGGTGAATGTTTAGAGTTTTTCATTAACATGATTTTGGCTCGGGAGTTAGGAGAAGAGGGAATGGGCTTATATATGTCCATTTTACCGATTATCTTTTTTATTGTTATAATCGCCAGTTTAGAGTTGCCGATTTCTATTTCTAAATTTGTTGCTGAAAAGCATCGTGAAACACATTTTTATATGTTGAGACATACTCTTTTGTTGACCATTATCTTTACATGTATATCTGTTGTAGCTGCTGTACTAACTATTCCACATTTACCATTTTTAGATACCTACCATCCATATGTAAAATGGTTGTTCGTTATTCTCATACCTGTTGTGTCATTTTCATCGATTGCAAGAGGTTATTTTATGGGAGTACAACACATGGGGAAGATCGCATTTTCAAATTTCTTAAAAAAGCTAGTACAACTTGGTATTCTTTATTGGGTGTATCAATCCTTTCAGTTTCAAATTGAGCTTGCATTGCTTATTGCTTTAGCTACATTAATTGGAAGTGAGCTGCTTGTAAGTGCCTATTTAATTGCTGTCTATATTATGGAATATCAAATACTTAGCAAAGAAAATAATAAGTTCCTACGTGGAGATAAAGTGAGAAAGGCTCTTTTTTCCGTCTCTTTTCCAACTACAGGATTGAGGCTTTTTCATTCTTTTACACATGCAATACAGCCTTTCCTTGTAAAGGGTGCTTTAGTTGCAGCTGGATTTTCTAGTATCATGGCCAATGAACATTATGGAATGCTAGCGGGTGTAGCTATGTCAATTGGTTTCTTTCCAGCTTTTATAGGTCATTCTTTAATGGTGATGCTTATACCGAATGTGTCTGAAGCCTATGCGAATAACGATAATAACAAGTTAGTACGATTGTTACAGCAGTCAATGGTTATTACATTACTTTATGGATCTGTTTCGGTTTTTGTGATGTATATGTTTGCAGAACCACTTTCCCGCTTATTTTTTGATTCTTCAACTGCTGCATTTTATTTAAAGCTATTATGGCCGTACTTTCTTTTCCATTTTTTCATCATTCCTATGCAAGCCTATTTAATTGGTTTGGGGCTCGTCAAGGATGCCCTTTTTCATACTGTATGGTCCCATATCATTTCGTTTGGGATGATGTATGTATTAGGTTCTATGGAAGTACTGCAAATGAAAGGGATTATCTTGGGGATGAACATGGGAGCTGTGCTTCTTATGCTCATGCATTACGTAACAATTTGCAATAAGCTAGAAGTAAGTGTGTATTTTATGAAAAAAAGATATACGTATTAATTGGAGGTGGAATATGAGTAAGGGAGCTATTAACATAATCCTTTATTCATATTTTTTTGTTTTCTGGTAAAAGTAAGCAGAGGATAATATCTTAAAGGGTGATTTAATGAACACATTTAGCTTTTTTTTAAAGATACTGCTCATCATTTTTATTGTTTTTCCTGTTTTTAGCGATAGCTCGCTTGCTCTTGAAAAAGGAGAAAAAGCAATTGATTTCACATTGAAAACGACAGAAGATATTGAATTCAATTTAGAATCCCTAAAAGGAAAAGTAATTGTTCTTACATTTTGGACTACTTGGTGTTCTTATTGTCAGGAAGAAATGGCGGAATTGAAGAAGTTTTATATAGGGGAAAAATCAAAGGATATTGAGGTAATTGGAGTTAACATTACATCTTCAGAAAACAGTCAAAAAGAAGTTATCCAATTTGTGAAGCAATCAAAATTACCGTTTTCAGTTGCTTTAGATGTAAATGGAGAGGTTTCAAAGAGTTATCAAGTCATTGGAATTCCTACGAATTATATAATAGATAAAACTGGAACAATTAAAGACAAAATATTAGGACCTGTAACTGCTGAAAGGTTACATCAGGCATTATTAGATCTTTAGGTCACTTTTAAATTAACATGATAAATATTAATAAACTTATTGTTAATGGTTTGGCTAATAGTGGTTTTTCTCACAGATTAAATTAAATTTAATATCATTTATTTAAGGGAGTACAGTTAGTGACAAGGATTCTTGCATTAACTGTACTTTCTTTTTATGCGTTTAAAAGGTTAGCACCTTATTTAGGAGGGTATTATAACTAATTTATTGAGAACTCTTATTATTAATAATTATTATCATTTAATAATTATAATAATTATTACTTGAAAATAAAATGTTGTTTGCTATAATCAAATTATACCTTAATTTAATCATGTTTTGTTTGAATAGACCTAGAAAATTTAAAAGAATAAAGACTGTGACGATGAATGTTATTCTCAATTAGAAAGGCGGATGATTATGGAGACAAACACGGTAAGTGGAATAAATCCTCAAACAAACGCAAAAAATGAAAACCAGTTTCTTAAAAAAGGGATGGAACATATAGAGCTTATTAATGCAATTATTTCTGGTATCTTAATAGGTTTTGGATGGTTTTATAATAATCAGGGGAATGAGACAATCGCTATTCCACTTTTTATTTTGGCCTTTATTATAGGTGGATTTGCAAAAGCGAAGGAAGGGATAGAGGAAACAATAGCAGAGAAAAACCTGAACGTTGAACTACTAATGATCTTTGCAGCAGTAGGTTCTGCTATTATTGGTTATTGGACAGAAGGTGCCATCCTTATTTTTATTTTTGCTTTAAGTGGTGCATTGGAGACCTATACAATGAATAAAAGTCAACGGGAAATTTCCGCATTAATGAGTTTGCAGCCTGAAGAGGCAGTGCTGTTAGTTGACGGAAAGGAAAGTCGAATCCATGTTTCTTCATTAGCTATTGGTGATACCATTTTAGTGAAACCTGGTGAAAGAATTGCAACAGATGGTTATATTTTATCCGGTAAAACAAATATAGATCAATCTGCTATTACAGGAGAGTCTATGCCTATTGAAAAAGGTATAAATGATGAGGTGTTTGCTGGTACAGTTAATGGAAATGGTTCAATTACAGTTTCTGTTACGAAAAAAAGTACAGAAACAATGTTTCAGAAAATATTAGATTTAGTTCAGTCTGCTCAATCGGAAAAATCTCCTTCACAACAATTTATTGAACGGTTTGAAGGCACGTATGTAAAAGGGGTATTACTATTAGTTGCAGCGATGATGATATTACCTCACTTTTTATTTGGTTGGACATGGAATGAAACTATTTATCGTGCACTTGTCTTAATGGTCGTGGCATCACCTTGTGCATTGGTTGCATCAATTATGCCAGCAACTCTATCAGCCATATCAAATGGGGCAAGAAATGGTCTCTTATTTAAAGGTGGTATGCATTTAGAAAGGTTAAGTAAAACAAGTGTTGTCGTCTTTGATAAAACAGGAACTTTAACAAAGGGAGAACCGGCTGTTACAGATATTATTACGTCTAAAAATGTGGATCTTAAAGAATTCTACGAAGCAGTTTACTCGATTGAAAATCAATCAACACATCCACTTGCAAAAGCTATCGTTTCCAAAATTAATAAAGACAACCCAAATCACCCGGCCAAAATGACTTCAGTGGATGAAAAGTCTGGATTTGGTGTAAGTGCAGTTATGAATGGAGTGAATTGGAGGATCGGTAAGTCGGATTTTGTTGGAAGAAGTATAGCGGAGACATTTCATGATGGAATAAGCGAACAACTTGCTAAAGAGGGAAAAACCATTGTATATGTTCTTCGTAATGATGAAATGATAGGGCTAATTGCTTTAAAAGATGTTGTAAGACAAGAGGCAAAGGCTGCAATTGAAACCTTGCAGCAAAGTGGAATTAAGACAGTTATGTTAACGGGTGATAGTCTATCAACCGCAGAAGCAATCGCAAAAGAGTTGAAGTTGGATTTATTTAAGGCTGAGTGTTTGCCGGAAGACAAGGTGGCAGAAATTAAAACATTAAAAGAGACATATGGTACAGTAACAATGATTGGGGACGGAATTAATGATGCTCCGGCGCTTGCCATTTCCGATGTGGGAATTGCAATGGGCGAAGGTACAGATGTTGCACTGGAAACAGCAGATATTGTTTTAATGAAAAATGAACTTTCGAAGCTTACAAATGCTTTGAAATTGTCTAAAAAGATGAATAGAATTGTAAAACAGAATATTGTATTCTCTATGTCTGTAATTGCACTATTAATTTGTTCAAACTTCCTCCAAGTGTTGGATTTACCTCTCGGTGTTATTGGACACGAAGGAAGTACCATTTTGGTTATTTTGAATGGATTACGTTTATTAAGAGGGATATAGAAAGAGAAAAGAGGGTGTTTCATACAATAAGAAAGAGTATGAATCCCCTCTTTTTAATTTCCTGCATTTTATAAAGATTCTTTAGGTGCATTAACTGCTCCTTCTTCCTCATCAGGGCGTTTACTTACAATGATATATGAAATAACAAAGCAGCAAAAGCCTATAATCCATCCAAATATCGTACTATAGTAAAAGGTGTCAATTAATGACATTCCTATAAAAGGAGCAACAACCCCTATGATACAAAGTATAGAAACTAAATGACGTTTTACCCAATGAAGCAATACAAACAACTCCTTAGTAGGAAGAAAGATAGATAGACATATAATGTTATTATACAAGAAAAAGAACTTTTGGAGTATCAATGAAATATTAAGAACATGTTACAATTATTAGTGATATTTACGTCCTTTCCACATATATCCTTTTTTCCTAATTGAAGAAACCATGGAAGAGATCAGTAATGCGATAAAGGATACTGCAATTAACGGCATCGCAAAACTGGTTGAAACATTTTGTTTGTTTTTCCGGTCAACAAACCCTTTTTGTATTACGATAAGTAAGTAAGGAAAAATATTAGATATAGTAATATAATTTTTAGCCATAAAATTGTATACTTCATAGATGACAAGAAAGCCTGGAAAGATAAAGAAACAGAAATAAAAGGAAATAAGAATAAAAGCAAAAAAACGAGAGCGACCAATTCCGATAAAAGTATTTTTTTTAAAGCCTTCCCATACTTCTTTATTGTTCTTATACATGTAGCATGTAACAAATGATGTTATATTGCTCAGAATGACTTTGTAGCCTTGCTTTTTCATAATCCTCGCTAAATGAACATCATCAAGCAAAGAATTTTTAATGGCTTCGTGACCACCAATATTAAAATATGCCTGTCGTTCAAATAACATAAATGACCCATGTGCAGCAGTAGCGGAAGACATTTGCGTATAGTTTGCTAAAAAAAGCGGTAAATGGAAATAAATTAAAAAATGCTGCATGGGCACAAGCCATTTTTCTAATATATGATGAACAGGGAAACGTGGAAAGCCTGTAATTAGATGACCTTTTTGTTTTTCAAGCATATGAATAACTGATTGAATAACATCTGGATTTAAGCGAACGTCTGCATCTAAAAATAATAAATAATCACCTTTTGCGTGCTTGCTTAATTGTTTGCATGCATGGACTTTTCCTGTCCAGCCTTCAGGTAATTCAGTTCCGTAGAGTAAAGTAAAACGCTTATTGTTCAATATCGAGGACTTAATATAAGATGATGTAAGATCAGTTGATTGATCGTCGAGTAAATAAAATTCAAGGTTTTGATAAGTAAGTTTTTTTAGAGATTGGATTAGTTCAATTACATTGTCTTCTTCATTGCGTAAGGGAATTAAAATGGAGACAAGTTTATTGTGATGTATTCTTTGTTTTGTTAATTCAGGCATAAAGAAAGAGTTGAAAATGGTCCAAATCAAAAATAAACTTAAAATGATAATATAAATAAGCATAATGATCCCCCAATTATCTTTATCAAATCTATTGTACTGTCTTAGGGGGGATTTTACATTTTGTAAGGTGTTTTGGTTAAAAAACCCACGTAGACTGTAATATCTTCTACATGGGTACACATATTAGCCAATTTCTCTTTCCTGATCATATTTTAGGTCGTGTTCCAATATTAGATCTGCAGTCAGTTGCCCAGATAAAGTTACCATTGGTACACCTCCCCCGGGATGTGTTGATCCCCCTACAAAGTAAAGATTTTGCACATATGAGCTTTTGCTCGGAAATTTAAAGCCACCGTTTTTCTTACGATCTGTGGCAACTCCATAAATAGACCCGCCGTTTGCTCCGTATAATTGCTGAAGGTCATTAGGTGTAAACATGTATTCAAATTCAATAGAATTTGATAAATCTGTAACACCCATTTTTTCGAGTTTAGTAATAATTGTTTTCCGGTATTCAAGTGCTTTAGTATCCCATGTTTCTCCTTCTTTTAATGGAGGTACATGTGTTAACACAAATAAGTTTTCTTTGCCATCAGGTGCTTGTGTTGAATCGGACTTTGAGGATATTCCAACATAAATTGTTGGGTCTTCTGCTAGAGTTTCCTCATTGAAAAGTTGGTTAAACTCTTTTTCAGGTGATGATGAGAAGAAAAAGTTATGATGTGTAAGATGTTCGTATTTTTTATTAACCCCTAATAAAAGCACTAGGCCAGAAACCGTTGGAGGAAACTTTTCCTGTTCCTGTTTAAAATCAGGATGTAAAGAGTGATCTTCTAACAATGATTGATAGGTAGGCACCACCTCTAGATTGGAGACAACAATATCAGCTTCTACTATTTGTCCATTTTCAAGCTCTACACCCGTTGCTTTGTTTCCATTTAATACGATTCTTTTTACTTTAGTGTTTAGATGTACATTAACTTGTAATTCATGTAAGACCTTTGACATAGCGTTTGCAATTTCGTACATGCCGCCCTCAACATAATATATTCCAAGTCCTAATTGAACATGTGCTAACTGAGACAAAACGGCAGGAGCATGATAGGGGGAAGACCCAATATACATGATTAAAAAATTGAACAATTGCTGAATTTTTTTATCCTTGAAAAATTTACGTGTTCCTTGATGCATTGTTTTCATCGGATCCATAGATAATAACTCTTTAACAGTATGCATGGATCTTAAATCATGTAGTCCTCTTAAGCTTTTTTTATAAACACTTTTCAAGCTGTACTCATACATTTTACTGCAATAATTCAAATAATTGAAAAGCTCTCCTGCGTCATCTTCAGATACTGATTTTAGTTGTTTAATTAACTCAGGTAAATCACTTGTAAGTTCGATGGTTGTGCCGTCTTCAAAAAATGTTTTCCATTGGGGCTCGATTCTTTTAAGTTTAATATAGTCTGAAAGGTTTCTATTGGCATTTTGAAATAATTGTTCCAGTACCCATGGCATGGTTAGAATAGATGGACCTGTGTCAAAAGAATACCCTTTTCCACCTCGCTTGTTCAATTTTCCGCCAAGTCGCTCTCCTTTTTCTATAATCGTAACATCGTAGTTATCTACAGCAAGACGTATACCTGCTGACATCCCGCCTAAACCACCACCGATAATAACAACTTTTTTGTTCATATTTTCCTCCTTAAGAATCTTGAGTGTGAATAAATGTAAAAAACGACCTCTTTTAGAACTTATTTTATCCATGATTTTCCTATTCAAGACAGTGAATTGCTTCCTTAATAGATTTTCTAACAAAGAGTAGTTACTATGGGTTTCGTTAAATTGTACTTTTATAGGTTCATTGCTATCATGTAAAGAGAAGTGTAGAAGGGTAGTGAGATTATGAAAAATCGTATAGAACATGTAATGAAATGGCTTCAAGAGCATAATATTGATATGTGTTTTATCCAAACTAAAGAGAACGTCTTTTATTTAACCCATTTTTATACCGACCCACATGAAAGATTATTGGGTGTTTTTATATTTAAAGAAGCTGATCCTATTATGGTTTGTCCTAATATGGAGGTTAATCAGGTAAAGGCATCTGGGTGGCAAAATGAAATTATTGGTTACAGTGATCACGAAGATCCTTGGGAGCTAATTAAAGAAAGAGTGAGAATTAGACATAAACATTCTTTAAATAAGGTCGCGGTGGAAAAAGAAACTGTTTCCTACAGTAGGGTTGAAAAGTTAAAACAACTTTCAAATGAAGATGTTCAAATTGTTTCAGCAGAGGATATGTTAAATCAACTTAGACTAATAAAGGACAAAAGTGAGATAAAAATCATAACTGAAGCTGCTAAACTTGCAGACTATGGAGTCCAAATTGGGGTAGAGGCTCTTAAAAGTGGTGTTACTGAAATGGATGTATTGGCCACGATTGAATACGAGCTCAAGAAAAAAGGTATAAGAGAAATGTCTTTTTCAACAATGGTATTATTCGGAGAAAAGTCAGGGGATCCTCATGGCAATCCCGGGTTGAGGCAGCTTACTGATGGAGATTTTGTACTATTTGATCTTGGTGTTGTATTAGATGGTTATTGCTCCGACATTACAAGAACTTTTGTGTATAAACAGGCTAATGAAAAGCAAGAAGAAATTTATCATACTGTACTTCAGGCGCAATTAGCTGCATTGGAAGCTAGTAAACCTGGTACTCGAATTGGAGATTTAGATGTAATAGCTAGAAAAGTGATTTCAGATGCAGGCTATAGTGATTATTTCCCGCATCGACTTGGACATGGGTTAGGAATTAACGTTCATGAATATCCTTCCATGAGTCATATTAATGATGATTTGTTAACAAAAGGTATGGTTTATACAATTGAACCTGGAATATACATACCTTCTATTGGTGGAGTACGTATAGAAGATGATGTGTTGATAACAGAAAATGGAAATAAGATATTAACAACGTTTCCAAAGGATTTTACTGTAATTAAATAACCGTAGCACCTAAAAGGATTGACATAAAAAAGATGAGAAAGAAATTAATAAACCTGTTTTTCTTGCTGCTAATGTTCTTAGTAACAATAGCATGCTCTGCAAATCAAGATAGCAAGGACATGATATCTGCTAAAGTAATAAATGTCGTAGACGGAGACACATTAAACGTCATGATTAATGATAAAGAAGAAACAATACGATTACTATTAGTAGATACTCCAGAGACGGTACACCCTACTAAACCTGTTCAACCGTTTGGTCCAGAGGCAAGTCAATTTTTAAAGGAACAGTTAAATGGAAAAGAAGTTCAGGTTGAATTAGGAATAGGTGAACGTGATAAATATGGCAGGCTGTTGGCATATGTGTATGTTGATAAAGAAATGGTAAATAAGTTGCTTTTGGAAAAGGGTTTAGCAAGAGTTGCTTATGTGTTTGAACCTAATACAAAGTATATTGATGAATTCAATTCACTTCAAGAGCAAGCTCAACAAGATGAGATTGGGATTTGGAGTATTGAAAACTATGCAACAAATGAAGGTTTCCAGACAACAATTAATGAAGACCAAAACGAGTTAAATCAAAGTTTGCCAGTTGATGAGGAGTGTACAATTAAGGGGAACATTAATTCAAAAGGTGAAAAAATTTTTCATACAGAGCAATCACCTTCATATAAAATGACAAAGCCGGAAGAAATGTTTTGTACAGAAGATGAAGCGATAGAAGCGGGATATCGAGCGGTTAAAAGATAGCACAAAAGGGATTCAATTGTTGAATCCCTTTTGTGTTACATATAAGTATCTGTTATTCCCTATTTTTTGAATTACAGACCTGCTAGTTGTCGATTTTCTTTATCAAATAAAAGTAAGGAAGGATTTGGGCTTGGCTTTCCAATAAAATATCCTTGTGCTAAATCGATACCAATTTCCTTTAAATATTGGAATTCTTCTTTTGTTTCAATACCTTCACCTAACACTGTAATACCTAGTTCTCTAGCCAAATTCATTACACCAAGTAAAAAAGTTTGATTGTCTTTGTTCATATGACAATCTTGAATATATTGTCTATCAATTTTAATATAATCAGGACGAAGCTTAGAAAGCATATCTAATGTAGAATATCCGGCGCCAACATCGTCTAGTGCAACTTTCATACCGTGGTTTCTATAGGTTTTTAGAATTGATTTTAAATGCTGTACATCATGTATTTTCTCTGTCTCGACCACTTCAAACACTAAATCATTTGGATCCACATTGTATTTTTCGACAATTTGAAATGTGTGTTTTAAGCAATGCGCAGGGTTATAGATTGTTGAAGGCAAGAAGTTGATAAAGCTTTTGATTCCTTGTGGGATTTGATTTGTTCGAGCCTCTATGGCGATTTCACGGGCTTTTTTATCTAATATAGAGTGCATTTCTGTTTTTCTGGCAACTTCAAATAGTTGACTAGGAAAAATAGATTGATCCTTTACCCTTAGAAGTGATTCATATCCATAAATATCGCCACTTTCCATATTAATTATGGGCTGCATATAACTAATAAACTCTCCATTTTTTATAATGTTAACTGTATTTTCATGAATGGTATGTTCATATATTGTTTGTAATGAATACCTTTCAAAAGGTCCCGGCACTTCTTCCTGGTGTATGGCCCCTTTAACTTCTTCAAGAACATTACCCAATTCATAATGAATAAAAGAAAGAAATTCCTTTAATGCACTTTTTGACTCAAAAGCATTAATGAAATGATCTGTGTTAACCTGTTTAAAATAAAGTTTCGTCAAAGTTTCTTTTAATTTATCATTATCGCTAGAAAATATTGAAAGAAAACCTTGATTATGTATTTTAAGAGGTTGAAAGCAGGATCTACAATAATTGACCATCTTTATCCCTCGTTTCAGAATCAAAATTTAGAATGATTTTATTTTACCAAAGATTATACAAAAGTTAAACAAAAATAATTCAAGAATAAAATTGCTAAATGATTCTAGCGAATTGATTATCTTGTCCACTGTTTGGGTATAGCATAAAAGGAACTTTAAAAGTGTTCTTTTACCGTTATTTATTAAGGATATGAGTAATTTCACCGTAGTGTTTTGGTTAATAAAGTAAAAATGGGAAAGTCTAAAGGAGTGATGAAAATTGATAAAAGCCGTTGTTTTTGATGTGTATGGAACATTGTTTAATGTTCATTCTGTTGTTGAAAAATGTAACTCTCTTTTTCCAAGCAAAGGTCAGGAACTGAGTGAACTTTGGAGAAAAAAACAATTAGAGTACTCGTTTCTGAGGCAGCTTATGGGAAATTATGAGACCTTTTTAACGATCACAAAAGAGTCATTAGCATATTCCTGTAAAAGTTTAAGTCTCCCATATAATTCCGAAATAGAAGAGATCTTGATTAATGAATATGCAAATTTATCATTATATGATGAAGTTGAAGAGGTGCTAGCCACACTTGAAAATAAAAAAATAGCAATGTTTTCAAACGGCTCTCTCGATATGTTAAAGCCGCTAATACATAATTCTTCAATAAATAATAATAAAATAGTGTTGATCTCTGTTGATGAAAGAAAACAGTATAAACCGACACCAATGTCTTATCAATTCGTATTAAAAAAGCTTAAGGTTGAGAGAGAAGAGATTTTGTTTGTTTCCTCTAATACTTGGGATATTGCAGGGGCTAAACATTTTGGTTTTCGGACTGCTTGGATTAATCGGGATAACCGAGTGTTTGATTATCTAGGGACTTTTCCTGACAATGAGTACAATAACTTAAAAGGAATTATATAAGAAATTTTTCAGGAGGTTGTATTATGAAAAAAATAGCAGTGTTAACGAGCGGAGGAGATTCACCAGGTATGAATGCAGCTATACGTGCTGTTGTTCGGAAAGGGATTTATGAAGGGTTAGACGTTTATGGTGTATATCATGGCTATGCTGGTTTAATGGAAGGGAAAATAAAAAAACTTGAGCTAGGTTCAGTTGGAGATATTATCCATCGTGGTGGTACGATTCTTTATTCGGCAAGATCTGAAGAATTTAAAAAAGATGAATCACAGCACAAGGCAATAAGACAACTAAAGGATTTAGGTATCGATGGACTTGTAGTTATAGGTGGAGATGGCTCATATCGTGGGGCCGCAAAATTAACTGAAAAAGGTTTTCCATGTGTTGGTTTACCTGGAACAATTGATAATGATATCCCAGGAACAGACTATACCATTGGATATGATACAGCTTTAAACACTGTTGTCGAAAATATTGATAAAATTAGGGACACCGCAACATCTCATGATCGAACATTTATTATTGAAGTAATGGGACGTCATGCAGGAGATATTGCGCTTTTTTCTGGAGTGGCTGTTGGGGCTGAAACTATATTAATCCCCGAAAGAACTTTTGAATTAAATGATGTTGTTGAAAAATTAAATAAAGGTATAAAACGTGGAAAGAAGCACTCTATTATAGTATTAGCGGAGGGTGTTTGTTCTGCAAATGAACTAGCAGAACAATTAAAGGAAAAATACCATCTAGAAACAAGAATTTCAGTATTAGGGCATATTCAAAGAGGTGGATCTCCTACAGGTTTTGATCGTGTTTTAGCATCAAGATTAGGTGCCCGAGCTGTTGAACTTTTACTCCAAGGAAAATCAGGTCGAGCAATTGGCATGCAAAAGCAAGAGATTGTTGATCATGATATTATTGAAATTTTGAAACAAAAAGATCCGTTTCCAGAGGGAGTTTATACATTGTCGCAGCAATTATCAATATAGTCATAGTCTAGATAAAGAGAGCTCATCATTGACAGAGGCTGACTGTTTTAAGTTAAACAGTCAGCCTCTTTTTGTTGAAAATCGAGAAACCATCATCAAAATACTTTCACGATCTTCTATCTTGATGTTTATGTAAGCTTATTTAGCTTTAAGGGTTTATTTTTTGTTATTGTCTATTTTATTGACGCCTTAAGATATAAGCCCTGCCTCTCTTATATCGTTGCGGCTCCTTGGCCGCGCCACTGATTTAAGCGTCTTGTAGTTGTATCATGGTGTTGCTTCATTGCGCGCTTAATTATGTAATACCCATATTGAACATTACAAAACACATAGAGACAAGTTATTTTAAGAAGTTAAGTTAACATGATTTAAATTATCCTATGCTGTTCATGAAAAAATGTTATTGAAAAGAATAAATATGAAAGATGATATTGCAGAGTATAAAGTGAATAAGTATGATAATGCTTAAATTGCTTTTAAAGAAGGATCCACTCCTGCAGAAAGTACATTTTTAACTGAAAAGGTACGAATTTCTTTTCGTAAATAACAATAAGCCATTATTTTCTCATCGGATATTTTCCGAACAAGTATTTTTCTTTTTGAAAAGCTGCCTGATCCTGATAAGTAAATAATTGTAATCGGCAATTTATTTTCTAAGCTTAATTTTAAAAAGTATTTCATAAGGACACCCCCATCTTTCTTCACGTATTGTCAAAACTTC
>NZ_NUMC01000142.1:0-13829 GCF_002577655.1 Bacillus sp. AFS040349
TACCCTTGTATCGGGACTGACGCTTGCTCATAACGCCGAGGTTTGTCCCGATTCTCCTTGTATCGAGACAGAAGCGTACTCCTACCACCAAGTTATGTCCCGATTCCACTTGAATCGGGACATAACTTTGCTCATAACACCGGTTGTGTCCCGATTCCACTTGGATCGAGACTAAAATTTGCTCCTACTATTTCACACACCAACCTGCTATGAACACAATATGATGGACCGCCGTTAAAATCTAAAAAGTGGATCTACTTCACATAATTACAAAGCTTACCAATCTTCTCTACCTCCACAGTCACTACATCTCCTGATTTCATAGGACAACTCCCTGATGGAGAGCCTGTAGCTAAAACATCACCTGGCTCTAATGTCATGACCTGTGAAATCCAGCTAATAAGAAATGGTATGGAGAATGACATTTGATTTGTGTTGCCATTTTGTACAACCTGATCGTTTAATGTTGTAACGATTTGCAAATTAGTTGGATCTAAACCTGTCACAATCCACGGACCTAAAGGGCCAAATGTATCAAAGCCTTTTGCACGTGTAAATTGCGGATCTGTTTTTGTAAGATCTCTTGCGGTAACATCATTAAAAATAGTACAGCCGAAAACATAATCCAATGCTTCTTCTTCTTTTATGTTTTTCCCACGTTTTCCAATGATAAGAGCAACTTCGCCTTCCAGTTCTACTTGTTTTGTTAATTTGTTAGAAGGAAGTATGATATCTCCGCCGTTAGGAATTAAGGAAGACGCAGGTTTTAAGAACAAAAAAGGTTCTTTGAGGTTAGCTTGTCCTCCAGTTTCTTTTGCATGTTCTGTATATGTCCAGCCGAAATTAACCACTTTTTGTGGTACAACCGGCTCTAAAATTTTCACATCACCAATGTTAAGTCTTACACCATCAAATGTTATTTCATCATTTATTATTTCAGTGAATGAATTAGTTAATTGTAAGATCTCTCCATCTTCAATGATCCCATAATATACCTTCTCATCAGGACTAAGATAACGTACGATTGTTTGTGTTTTTTGCCCTAGCTTCATTCTTGTACCAGCTCCAGTTGTAAAATGTACTTGCTAAACTAAATTAGTTCTATATCTCTTGTTAGAAGAAATTTGTCAAAAATCTGAATAAGCTTATTATGTAATGATATTCTCTGAATAACTCTATGTACAATGTATTATTCAATAAAAAAGAGTATTAATCCTTTCTTGGATTAATACTCTTTTATTTACTCCACCGAGCTTATTAGTATATTATTCAGTCTCCGCTTCAGTAATACTATCCTGTTCAGTAATAACCGGATTTCTATTAATATAATCATACTGTGAACGATCAACAGGGACAAAACCTTCAGGAGTGTAGAAGCGTAAAAGATCACCTTCTACAACTTTATCAGAATAACCTAGTTTCGTTTCAATGATTTCCTTCAGTTGTTTTGCTTCTTCAGTTGCTTCAATCTCAGTACCAGTAGTTGAGTCATAATATTTACCACCAGTGTAAGTGATTTCTGGACCTACGAAATCTCCATTTCTAAATGGTACAAGCTCATCATGGTCTTTTGATAATAAGTCAGTACCAAATTGCATATATGGTTTTGATTCAATTCCCAGTAAGTGCATTAAAGTTGGAAGTAAGTCTATTTGACCGCCATATTGATGCATTGTACCGCCTTCTGTACCAGGTACATGAATTAATAAAGGTACCCGTTGCAGTCCAGTACTTTCAAATGGTGTAATTTCTTTATTTAATACTTTTGACATCGCATCATTATGATTTTCTGAAATACCATAATGATCACCGTACATGATAACAACAGTGTTGTCATATAGACCAGATTCCTTCAAATAATCAAAGAACTCTTTTAAAGCCTCATCAGCATAACGTGCTGTCTGGAAATACTGGTCAACAGACGCATCACCAGTTGTATGCTGTTCAATTGTTGCTAGTTCTTGATTCATCTTATAAGGGAAATGGTGAGTTACTGTTATAAACTTTGTATAAAATGGCTGTGGCAATGATTCAAGCAAAGGCTGTGATTGTTTTAAAAACGGCTTATCCATTAATCCATACTCTGCAAGATCCTCTGAATTCAATGAATAATAACTTGAATCAAAGAATTTGTCATAGCCGAATGATTTATAAATTTCATCACGATTCCAGAACGATCCTTTATTTCCGTGGAACACAGCTGATGTGTAACCATGCTGACCTAAAATAGCAGGAGCAGCTTGATACGTGTTCATGCCTTTTAATGAAAATGCAGATCCTTGTGGTAATCCGAACAAGGAATTTTCTAACATAAATTCAGCATCAGCTGTTTTCCCTTGAGCTGTTTGATGAAAGAAATTATCAAAATACAGGATATTTTCACTTCTAGTTAAAGAGTTCAGGAATGGAGTTACTTCTTCACCATGAAGCTTATAATCAATTAAGAAATTCTGAATTGATTCAAGGTGGAAGTAAACAACGTTCATTCCTTTTGCAGCACCGAAATATTCTGGGTTAGGAGCTGCGTAATTTGTGCTTTTATAATTCAGTACTTCAGTAACATCATCTGAATCTGCCATCGCACGCTTTGCTGATACATTGGCACTGAGTACAGCATCATAAATTGTATAGTTATACATCCCAAGATATTTAACAATGTAGTTACGATCGAACGTTCTTGTTAATAATTGCGGACGATCTTTTTCAGCTAATCCAAGGTTAACTGAAATGATTAAGATGGCTGCTATAAATACAGTTGCCACACTTCTGCGTTTTATATTTACAGCGGTAATCCCCTTCTTTTTACCATATAATCCTAGGGCTAGAACAATTAGTGTGTCCAAGAATAATAAGATATCATAAGGCTTTAAAAGTGAGGATACACTACCACTAACATCACCAAAATTTTGCGTCTGCGTTAATGTTGGAATTGTAATAAAGTCACTAAAGAATCGATAATACACAACATTAGCAAATAACAAAAAGCTCAAAATAAAATCAAAAACAACGAGCCATAAAAATTTTCTTTTCGTTGACAATAGAGATAAACCTAAGAATAAAAGGACTGAGCCTAGTGGATTTAAAAATAAAAGAAACTCTTGCAAACTATTATCTAAGCCTAATTTAAATTCTGTTTGTTGTACTATATATGTTTTAATCCATAATAAGACAACAGCTAAAAAGAAAAGACTCAGATGACTTTTTTGAATTTTATTAAACATCTTTACTTTCACCTCACGGTTGTCTACTTTTCTTAAAATAAATGTTTTTGGGTTTGCTTAACATTCAACTATTCTATAAAACATTGTAAAGAAAGTAAAGTAACTTTGGATTTATTGTAAACCAAATTCGTCTATTTTTTCACAAAGATGTAACTTCCATTATTAGAATGACCAATGAAACTGAAATAAGCAGTACATATTATAGGTATCTTTTGGCATAACAAAAGTAAAAAAGGTTGGAGGTAGTAAAAGTGAAAGTTCTATCAATGATTCAGCCTTGGGCTAGTCTTTTTACTCTCGGAGAGATCCAATATGAAACAAGGTCATGGAACACGAAATATCGTGGTCCCCTAGCCATTCATACAAGCAAAAAAATAGATAAAACAGCAACTAACCAAGATACAATTAGGACATTGCTGAGTAAGCATGGATTAACAAATGATCTTCTTCCAACTGGCTCAATTATTGCTGTCTGTATGCTTGAAAATTGTATAAAAGTAACTGAAAATAATCAGTCTTGGGCCATTTTAGAAGATGGGACAATTGTATCAGGCAATGACTATTTATTAGGCGATTATAGAGAGGGAAATTATGCTTGGATTGTTCAGAATATAAAAATGTTGGACCAATCTATCCCAGCTAAAGGACAGCTTGGATTATGGGAATATGATATAAAATAAAACATGATGACGATATTTTCTTACATGAATGTCGTTTTCTTCTATAATAATTCTTTTTTTTGAAGTTAGAGGAAATTAATTTCTATTATTCAGTCATATAGTAATTTACAATTTTAGTATTTATTTGTAAAATAATATTTCGATACCATTTATTTTTAATTAAAGGAGTTATACTGTTGAATAGTTCAATCTCTAGATACTCTAATGAAAAAACTGAATTAATTAATAGAATTAGCTCCCACAAAAATGAACTAATTGCTATAGGTTTAGCCAAAGGCTTAAATCATCCTTTAACTATTTCTCAGAGTCAAAAGCTTGATAAATTGATCCTTCAATATCAAAAATTAATGGGTATTGATAATGAAACAAGCGACCAATAGCTCTTAAATATACCCTCATTACGTATCGCCACTTTTCTTAAATTCTACATTTGAAATACAAAAATATTTTTTTCTACATTAAATACATATTTATTTTTGCATTTCCTCATTTAACATATTCAAAGTCAACCATATCTAAAAATAATCTTATTTTATAATTATTATAAAATAAGTTTCATTCAAAAGTAATTTATGATAAAATTTTAAAGCAAGTACTATCATGCATAATATGATGTAACAACCTATATAGTTGGTAATAAAAGAAATACTTTTTTGTGACTAATTTTTTTAGATATTGGAGGTTTTATATATATGAATGAAGCGATTGGATTAGTGGCAATTAGAGAAGTAACGAGAGACGAGTTTCTTGTCTTGGCTCAAGATGGGGCTCGTGAGTTGTTTGGACTAGAACAATATAAAGTCTTTGATGGAAAGAAAGGTGCAGAGCAATTTCATTTTGTCTATGACATGGGAACACACCGTTGTTACTTAATAGACAAAGATACGTGCTATGAATTGGTCACATCCTTCTATTGTGGTGAAAGTAAACCATCAATCATTGAAAACTTAAAAAACATAGCTCTATCAATTAAATAATGGAACAATCTAGTTTGAAACAAAGGGGGACTCACAAATGAGTTCCTCTTTTTTGTTGTGGAAAAATCACACATATATTTCTACCCAAAATGGACTATTACTATTATAACTGGTATTAATTTACGATTGCTCACTTTTTATAGCTGCTTGATCCTTATTTAGTATAAAAATTTACTCCAAACAAAAAATAACAATATGTTGGTGATCAGGAGGAAAATATGAGCAATATGAAAAAGAAGAAACAAACATCTATTCTTTTAGTTTTTCTTATAAGTACAATGATTTTAACACTTCAGGAAAGCAATACTAATGCCTTTACAAATCAAGCAATTCAGCGGGGAGCAGTGGGCGATGATGTTATTGAATTGCAATCTCGTCTAAAATATATTGGATTTTACAAAGGAGAAATTGATGGTGCTTTTGGTTGGGGAACCTACTGGGCGCTTCGAAATTTTCAGTCTGAATTCGGACTCAATGTTGATGGGATAGCAGGTTTGAAAACGAGGCAAAAACTTGTTAAAGTAACAAAATATGATTACTCTAAAGGAGCAGGACAAGGACAAGCTCAAAAATCAACAGCTATAAATGTACCATCAGGATATTCCCAAAATGATATTCAACTTATGGCAAACGCTGTTCATGGAGAAGCACGCGGAGAACCATATATTGGACAAGTTGCGGTGGCAGCTGTTATTTTAAACCGTGTTGAGAGCCAGACATTTCCTAATACTGTTTCAGGTGTCATCTTTGAACCGTTAGCTTTTACCGCCGTAGCTGATGGGCAGATTTGGCTAACTCCTAATGAAACATCAAAAAAAGCTGTACTTGATGCCATTAACGGTTGGGATCCTACAGGAAATGCGGTTTATTATTTTAATCCTGATACAGCAACAAGTAGCTGGATTTGGGGTAGGCCACAAATAAAACGAATTGGGAAACATATTTTCTGTAAATAATCCGCAGATAATGGTTACATATACTTTCTTTGCAAACTTTATTTATTTTTCTCAAACACAAAATAGGCTGATTCAGTTTGAATCAGCCTATTTGAGTGAATGAATTGTTATTTAGTTCGATTCAACAGTTAATATAGTCTCAGCTATATTAACTGAATGATCCGCAATTCTTTCTAAGTTGCTTATTATATCAACGAACACTATTCCGGCATCACCAGAGCATTGTCTTTCGTTTAATCTCATGATGTGTTTTTTTCTAAGAACTCTCTCCATCTTGTCTATCTCATTTTCACGAGATAACACCTCTTTAGCTTTTTCTACATCATTTTCAAAGAAGGCAGAATAAGCCGTTTTTAATGTAGTTAACGTGAATTCATACATTTCCTTTAATTCATTTGTTGCATCGTTAGATAGGTTAACTTTTTTGTTAATTTTAAAATCAACAAGTTCAACGATGTTTTCCATGTGATCACCAATGCGTTCCATATCTCTAATAGAATCGGCTATGTTTGAAAACTCATCTCTTTCTTTTACTGAAAGTGGTTTTGCTGATATTTCAAGTAAATAATTTGTGATTTTTTTATCTAGATTGTTGATTCCTGTTTCATATTGAAGTGCATTCTCAGCATGTTTTTTCTCGCCTAGATTTAAATATTGAAATGCCTCATTAAGACCATCGACTGTAAATTCTCCCATTCTTTTCAGCTCTTCTTTAGCTTGTCCTAAAGCGATTGATGGTGAATGCTCAATCAATGTTGGGTTTAAATGTTGCGGCTTCGTATCAATATATTTATCTTCACCAGGAATTAGTTTTGTCACTAACCATGCTAAAGCAAAAATGAATGGAAACTGAATAATGGTATTCGTAATATTAAATGTCCCATGAGCAAAAGCAATTGTCATCGCTGGATTTAAACTTAATGTATCTTGTAAATAAGTAATTAAATATGTGAAAGGAATTAATAGAATTAAAAAGATTACAGTTCCTATCAGGTTGAATAAAACGTGCACAAATGCAGCTCTTCTCGCAGCAATTGAAGCCCCAAGAGATGCAAGTACTGCTGTGATCGTAGTCCCAATATTATCTCCAAATAAAACAGGTAAAGCAGCATTTAAACTAATTGCATCCTGTGAGAATAATTCCTGTAAAATACCGATTGTTGCACTTGAACTTTGAACAATAACCGTAAAGATGGTACCAACTAAAACACCTAAAATTGGATTACTAGCCATACTTACTGTTAAATCATGAAAAGCTTCTAGTGACCTTAATGGTTTCATGCCTCCACTCATCAATTCTAAACCAAAGAAGAGTGATCCAAAGCCAAAAGCAACTTGTCCAAATGAAGTGATTGCCTTCTTTTTAAAGAAGAAAATACAAAACGCACCAAGCGCAATGATAGGCAAAGCATAGGCGCCAACATCTATACCGATGATAAAGGCTGTTACAGTCGTCCCGATATTTGCCCCCATTATGACACCTATTGCTTGTCTTAATGTCATAAATCCAGCACTTACTAGTCCAACCGTTAAAGCCGTTGTTCCAGAACTAGATTGGATTAAAACTGTTACAAGTAAACCAGCTAACACACCCATAAAAGGGTTTGTCGTGAAACGGTCAAGTATATCTTTTAAACGATCTCCTGCAGCTGACTGCAAGCCGTCTCCCATGTATTTTATTCCGAAAAGGAAAATTCCAAGTCCTCCTAAAAACTGAAAGAGCATTTCCTGATAGTTAATCTCCAATGTGATGTCACTCCTAAATAGTAAATATTAATAAAAATACTCATATATAGTAACAATGTAAATATGAGTTGAAAACAACTTAACATTAAATTTACAATATATTAATTAAATCTTTACATTAAATTTACAAAAGACTTATTAAGTAATAGCATCTCTTCTTACTATTTCCAAATATTTTAAAAAATTCCATATTATCTTGACTTTTCAACCACTTATATCTTAACTTTCTCTTAGAATAGAAATACGTTCAAATGAAAAAGAAGCACCCAAAATATGAGTGCTTCCTTCTTAAACTGATATTATTATTACTTTACCTATTTATTCTTTTAAATCTTCAATTGAATCAATGTCCATATATGCTGGTACAACTAGTCCTAGCTTCGTTCCAGTAAGGTTTGCACCTAGGTCTTCAAACTTCCCTTCGTATTCAGCATAATAATCAGCGTGTGTTGTTGGTAGCCATGCACCTACCATTGCATCACCGCTTCCGTCAGCAATACCAGCCCACATTGGACCTGCATCAACCTGAACTAAATCTACTTCGTATCCAACACTTTCAAGCACATTCTCTACAACATGTGAGCTTGCAATTACATCATCCCATGCTACATAAAGAAGCTTTAACTCTTCACCGTCAACCTCGTTAACACCTTCCGTCCAAGAGCTAACTAATTCTTCATTTTCACTTACCCACTGTGCTGCTGCTTCAGCAGGCTCATTGCCTTCTTGAATTAAATTCATCACTGTTTCGATATGTTCTGGTTCCCAGTTAAATTGATCAAGAAGCCTATAAGCGTCAGGTTGGTCTTCTTTTAATCCTAAACGAACAATTGTGTTAACATCTTCTGCTCCACCATAGATTCCCTTTGGATCTTCAAGGTATTTTAAGTCATAGCTTGCAAATTTCCAGTGTGGGCTCCAGCCTGTAACGATAATTGGCTCCTCATTATCGTATGCTTTTTTCAAAGCTGCAGTCATAGCCGCACCTGAACCTTCTACTACTTCCCAATCATCTAGGCCGTATTCAGGTAATACTTCATTAATAGTCAATTTCATTAGTCCAGCACCTGGATCGATACCCACAATTTCATAGTCTACTTGTTCCCCTACAGATGCTGTTGAACCTTCTGACTCTGATGATTCTGATCCACTTGTTTCATTTCCTCCACACGCTGCTAAACCTAATGTTAGTGTTAATGCTGAAGTGACTCCTAGTAATTTTTTAAGCATTAAATTGTTCCCCCTTCTTTTTTCTTTCCTATATTTTGAGTGATGCGGTCTAGCAAAATAGCAATAACAACTATTGCCAAACCAGCTTCAAACCCTACACCTGTTTTTATTTGAGTAACAGCACGATAAACCTCTGTACCAAGCCCAGGAGCTCCAACCATGGATGCGATCACAACCATTGATAAAGCTAACATGATACTTTGGTTAATTCCTGCCATGATTGTTGGCATAGCCAATGGCAGTTGCACTTTTAATAGTCTTTGCTTCGTTGTAGAACCAAAGGCTTCTGTTGCCTCAATTAAATCTGCTGGTACCTGTTTGATTCCGAGTACTGTTAAACGGATGGTTGGTGGCATCGCAAAAATGACAGATGCTACAACTCCTGGTACTACTCCTATACTGAAGAAAAAGATGGCTGGTAGTAAGTAAACGAATGCCGGCATTGTTTGCATTAAATCAAGGACCGGTGTAACAAATTGTCTTACTCTTTCACTTTGTGATGCCCATATACCAACTGGAATTCCAATCACAACCGAAATCAACACTGCCGTCAAAACAAGAGCGAGTGTTTCTAACATTTCTTCCCAATAACCTAAATTGTCAATAAGAAATAAGCCTAATAATGCAAATAGTGCAATTCTTATATTACAAACCTTCCAAGCTAGTAAACTTAAAAGAATAATTAATATAATAGAAGGGATAAAGCCTAAACCAGCAACAATTCCTTCAACAAAAAAGTCCACTCCAGTAGAAATACCATCAAATAAACCACCAAAGGTATTGGTCATCCAATCAACTAAAGCATCAATCCAATCAGCTAAGGGGAGCTTCGGTAACATTCCTTCCACCTTACATCACCTCCTTAGCATGGGGTGCTTCAGGTTCGGCAACCTCATTGATATATTGTTCGTTACCCGTAAGTGCGCCAATTACAGCACCCTTAATCAAGATTCCCTTTAAGCGATTTTTTTCATCTGTAACCGCAACGGGAATACTTGCAGAAGACACTTTTTCAAATAAATCAATTAATAACGTTTCCGCTCCAACAACTGTTATATCTTTTTCTATGAAAGATTCTAATGACTGATTTTGTTCAGCAGCTTTTGATGCATCTTTTGCCGTAATCACACCAAGAAGCTTCTGTTGTTTATCTACAACATATATAGATGAAATACCTAAAGTCTTCATTAATTTAAGGGCTACACGTGGACCCTTATCAATTTGAACAGTTTCCGCCCGCTTCATAACATGTTGTGCTGTTAGTACCTTAGAAAGATCAACGTCTTCTACGAATCTTTCAACATATTCATTAGAAGGACTCATTAAGATTTCTTCAGGTGTTCCTATCTGTACGATGTTACCATCCTTCATAAGGGCAATTCTGTCTCCGATACGAAGGGCCTCATCTAAATCATGGGTAATAAAGACGATCGTCTTTTCCATATTAGATTGTAACTCTAGCAACTCATCCTGCATGTCTTTTCGAATCAATGGATCCAATGCGCTAAAAGCTTCATCCATTAAAAGCACATCAGGATCATTTGCCAGTGCTCTCGCCAGTCCAACACGTTGCTGCATTCCACCACTTAGCTGACTAGGGTATTGATTTTCATAGCCCTTTAATCCAACTAATTCAAGTGCCTCTAAGGCTTTTTTACTTCTTTCTTCCTTAACTACACCTTGAATTTCTAATCCATATTCCGTGTTCTCAAGGACTGTTTTATGTGGAAATAAAGCAAACTTTTGAAAAACCATACTTATTTTCTTTCTTCGTACTTCTCTTAGTTCTTCCTTATTCATTTTGACAACATCTTTTCCGTCAATTTGAACTTGCCCTAATGTTGGTTCAATCAGACGATTAAGCAATCGAACTAATGTAGATTTACCACTTCCGGACAAACCCATAATCACGAAGATTTCACCTGACTTAACTTCAAAGGATGCTCGGTTAACCCCAACTGTTGAGCCTGTTTCCTTTAAAATTTGTTCCTTTGATTTTCCTTCTTTTACTAATTGCAAAGCCTTTTTTGAAGATTTTCCAAAGATCTTAGTAACCTCATTAACCTTAATCTTTATATGATTTTCTTCCATTCTTTCACCTCTTTTTATCTGTCTCTTTAGGACTTCTTAATTATAAACAGATAATTCAATATAGTTCAAACAGTGTATATTATGTTTATTGTATGTATAGTACGTACAGAAATAACTGTACGTACTATACATAAGGATTACTTATAAATACTCCTAAATACTCGCTATTCTTCTGTAAAGGAGTCCTTTACATTTAATTTATAAATGGGTAGTGTAGAATTAAAATAAAGATAAAAACATTTTAGGATGTGAATTTATTTGAAAGACAACGAAACATTAGACAGAACCAGAAATGTGGTTATAGATGCAATTGCTCAAAATATGAACCTTTATGGTCTCACTCCCTCTGCTGGACGGTTATACGGACTCCTATTTTTTTCTGATAAACCGCTTACACTTGATGATATGAAAGAAGAGCTTGGAATGAGTAAAACAAGTATGAGTAATTCGGTTAGAAGCTTACTTGATTTAAATATGGTGGAAAAGGTTTGGATAAAAGGTGAAAGAAAAGATTTGTACACAATCAAAGAAGATTGGTATCAATGCTTTTTTGACTTTTTCTCGATTAAATGGAGGACAGCCATTACCACGAATAGCAGTGCGATGGAAAAATCAATAGCACATTTGCAAGAGCTCGTTGATAATCCGGATACATCCGAAGAAATTCGAGAGCATGCCCAAAAAGATATCAAAAAGCTCGAGGAGAGAATGGAATATTACGAATGGCAAAACAGACTCATTGACAGTTTTGAGACAAAGGAAATTCTAGATTTTATTCCTATAAAAAAGGACAAGGAGTAAAACTAATCACCTGCTATGCATACTTCATAAGGACAATATGCAACTTCAAAATATCATCATACAAAAAAGTTATTATATATATGAAAGAAAAAACATCAACTTCTCCAAGAATTGATGTTTTTTCTTATTATTAACATGAAATCAGGTCATTTTAAATGCACTACTGAGAAAAATTCAGACCGTTTTATGTTAATTATAAATTTATCTGCGATTTTGAAGGGTTTATCTGCGATTCTGAACACTTTATCCGCGATTTTAGAGTTTTATCTGCGATTATTTCATTTCATCCGCGATTCTGCAAAATTCTACACATTTCGCAATACCATTATGTAGGTTCGATTATTTATATTATAAACTTTATTTCTTGCTTTACTCAGCATTTCGTTTTAAAGGTAATAAACCTAAAACCCATACATAATTTCTATCCTTATCGCAAAGGATAAATAGTGATATTCCCTTGAATATCATTATCCTAACACGAGGTGATAAAATAATGAGCTACAAAGATCAATTAGATCAACAATCTCAGTTATTTCACCATAGATGGACAAGTCGTAAGCATTTAAATTCTCAAGTAAATGGTGAAACTCAAGTAACACAAAATACCATTAGAGCAAGAGGAAATGCAAAGGCACATCGCATGTTTTAGGATAAATGACAATCTACTATAGGGATATTTAAAGGGCCTATGCTACTCGGCATAGGCCTTTTCTTATACAACTGTTATTTGAAAAAACTGTGATAAGTGCCCCTTATGCGCTTCATGCATCTCATCCAAGATTAGTTTCCCCACTTTATCAGATGGAACAAGGGGATATACTGTCATGGCCAGTAAAGCAGTATCTTAATTACCTGTAACTACTGCCTAAGCTGCTACTCGTTCAAATGATTTAATTTGCTGGACTGAGATTTTTACTGCTAATAGCTCATTATTTAGTACTCAGAGCTATTTTTCATCCACGAATGTCACAAATTACTTACTCTGCTGCTTCTGCATAAACACCGACAACTTTATAGCTGTCTGCATACTCACTGATCGAGTATGTTTCTAAATTCCATGATCCACCGGGCTTTAAGTCATAAATATATTCAATTTGACTGTCCACGATTGATCCCTTTTTATCATAAAATTGTACATCAATACTTATGTAACGGTATTCCTTATCCGAATTATTTATTATTTCCCCTTTAACTGTCGTTTCATATTCATTCTGCTCAAGCTCTAGATTGGATAAATCGATTTGATAGGTTTTTTCTCCTTCTTCTTTAGACAGAGCATTTGTTATCACTTCATCATATACCTCAACTACCTGAAACTGTGGTCCAACTAGATAACCTGTTAAAACAGCAATACCAATAAAAAGTAATAAACGAATAAAACCAAACTTCTTTTTCGGGGCCCTACGTTTTATTTTCTAACGTTTTATTAAAGCCAATAATACCATCTAAAATCTCTTTAAATGAATCTGCATCATCGGGTGGTAAATCAGTGATTTCAATTTTTGATCCAGAAAAAAACAATTCCATTGCCACATAATAACTAACCTGTTTTACATGAAAATAGTCCAGCTTTTCATATGCGACCTCCAATACTTTTGATTGGTTAATTTCATTATAATAAACAAACAACACTCTATAGTCTGTTGCAAAAAATAGACCCTTATATCCCTCAATCTCGCCGGTTGTAACATTCATTATCATTTCATCTTCATGTAAAATATGTTGTAATTCTTCGACTTCACGATAGGAAAGGTATTCATTTGCCTTTGAAAATTGTTGAATTTCTTCTCTTATATGTTCAATGCTTTTCATTGAACATAGCCCCCTTTATTTTCTTATTGTAAAAAATTAGTCTATTAATCTTTATTTTATCTAAATGTCCGCATGTTTGTACTGAGTCTAATATCATATTATTTTTGTACGCCTAAAAGAGATCCTTTTTATTATATTCAGGTTTTGGTATGAAATGTTGATTCGAAAGCATACTATTTTCTTTAGAAAACAGGGCAACCCACAAGCAATTACAATGCTATCAACTATACGAAAAAAGCCACCCATGAAATGGAGGCCACTGAAAATCTGACGATTTTAAAGATTATTCATGTGAGTTTAAAAAGAGCCGACTTT
>NZ_NUMC01000143.1:0-17712 GCF_002577655.1 Bacillus sp. AFS040349
ATTAATATTGACAAAAACAAATAAACCTAATTACATTGATATACAAATTGGCCATCATGAAATTATTATTAACGAACGCTATGAATTTTTCTATAACCTTAATGATGTGTTTATCGCCCTATGCTTTCTGGTTGGAAGTGTGCTCTTTCTTTGGGATTCCTTTGAAACATATGCTATTTGGATGTTTATCGTGGGTAGTGGACTATTCTTAATTAGACCTATGATTAAATTCATCAAACGATTTCACTTGAAAAAGGTTCGTAATAACTGAGTATTAGTTATAGGACTAGATCATTATATTTTGTAATGATCATTAACATATTTGGATGGAAGCAGCTATGTTTGGTTATTGTTCTTTGACAATCTTGTTCCCTCTTTAACAGCACAAAAAAGACAAGACGTTATTCATTGTCTTGTCTTTTACTATTGTATTAAGTAATGATTGTGTTTTGATACCAGTGGTCGGGGTCGAACCGACACTCCCGAAGGAACACGATTTTGAGTCGTGCTTGAACGTCTGAACCCTTTAACCATTGGTATTATGCTATTTATCAACCATTTCTTAAAATCATGTCATACGACCTGTCAATTTATGTTCCTATTATATCATAACGTGTTAGAAAAAACGCACGTTAAAATACTGTTAATAAAGAGTATTTTCTCATGTTTCATACGGTGGTGTTTTTAACACTGATTGCAGGAGTGGAAGTGCTATAACGCTTTAATAAAACCCACTTGCTTTATTTGGTTATAAGCACCCCGATGGCTCCTTGAATTGCTTCGTGTTTGAAATACTTGAGTAACGTTATATATGTTTTTTGTGTTTGTATATAAGGTTAATCAAAAATTCCAAAACCCTATAAATTGCTTTTACTTTCTTCTTCGTCTAAAACATCCTGAATGGTTTTAAGCGATTCTTTGTAGTTAGTAGCATATGTTTTACCGAATTTTTCTTGTTTAATTCCATCATTTAATAATTCATCTATAAGAATGGAATCATAAGCTGTTAATGTTCCTTTTAAAACATCTGACTTCTTTTTACCTCCAAGTAATTTATGGAGTTTATGATTGTCTTTAACTCTAACAATATCATTAAAGAATGAATTTTCTCTTGCCACGGCTTTTTGGTAAGCAAATGCTAAATGTTCCTTTTTGAAATCAGTTACAAGTGAATCTTTCATATAGTTCTGAATCTCTTTATCTGTTGCAATTAAATCAATGTAAACAGCATCATACACATATTCATAACCAAATGACTGGAGAAAGTTATATTCATCTTCTTTATAAGCAACAACAGCAGGACTTTTAGGCTTATATCTAATGTCTGTGATTGTTACTTCATGTTTACCACGTAACTTCCTTTTCATCATGTCAATCTTATTAACTTCAATATATGTAATTGGATTATGGATTTCACGACCAAATTTATCAAGACTAACAGCATTCACAACATCCATATGTCTAATGATTCCCTTTTCCTTCATATCGTTTAATACCGATTCAACATTTCTTATGATTCTTTGAGATTCTTTACTAACATTATCCCAAAATACTGCGAATCCTTGTTTTTTATACTTTGCATCTAAATTCTTGTAATAGTTCTTTTGTTCTTCAGCAGTTACCATATTAGATGAGGAGAATAATACATCTGACATAATCTCTAAATCATGTGCTAATACTCTATAAGTTGTAGAAGGTTTTCTATTTTTCTCATTCAAGTGAATTAAGATTAAATTTTGAATGATTTCCTTATATGGCATCTGCTCTCTATTACCACAATTAGAATAGTTGTAAATTTCTTTATCATTTAGGACTTCATGTCTTTCTTTACCACAAGTAATAATTTTATCAACTCCCCGACCTTTAACGGTTATTGAATCAAGTTCATAGAATTTACTTGCTTTTTTAATAACACTATCTAATGTTCTTTTATTGACATTTCCTTTTCCTTTAACTAATGATTCTCTTTGTTTAACATCTCCAAATTCATTAATAAACTCTGCTAGCGTAAATTGTTTCATTAAAAATTCTCCTTTAAATTTTTCAAACTGTGCAGACTTTGGGTATTAATATTAAGTTGTATATACTAATCAAAGTTTGCACTGTTTTTGATTTCCAAAAACATTAACCAACATCTAAGTATTTCCAGCGACTTTGGTACTTTGGTCGCAACAATGCGAAATCTGCGACAGCAGTTTTGTATTGCTGGTCAAAGTACATAACCAACTATTTATTATGTATGTATATTTTTCAAATTGCCCTTTTACTTTAAAACATTCCCTCACCTCCAAAAAAATTAAACAGATTGATTCTAAAAACTTCAATCTGTCAACTATTTATTCTTTTATTATAGCATTTTTTTGTGCATTTGTCGAATTTTTATCTTACGATACTATTGACTTAAACCAATAAATATGATAATAAGAAAAATCGCTCTATTAAGGACATTTTTTAATTTAGCCATTTTTATAAGACCCGATCCAAAAGTATGTCATTAGAGCGATTTTTGTTTGTTCTTTGATAAAACAACACTTTTATTAAAAAGTTTTTAACTTGCATCATATTCTTCTATCATCTTGTACAACGTTGTTCTGCTAACTCCTAATTCATTGGCAAACTGTGTTTTGTTGATTTTACGTGCCATGTATTTCTCATATAATTCCTTGAATTTCTCGTCTATTTCAATTGCCTTTCTTCCCTTGTACTTGCCATTTGCTTTTGCGATTGCAATTCCTTCACGTTGGCGTTCCAGCATATTCATTCTTTCAAATTCATTTATTGCCCCTAACATTGTAAGCATTAGTTTTCCCTGTGGCGTTGAAGTATCAATATTTTCTTTTAGAGAAATCAAAGTAACATTCTTTTCTTGCATTAACTCCACTAATTCAAGTAAATCCTTTGTACTCCTAGCAAGCCGTGAAAAGTCATTAATGATAATGGTATCCCCTTCACGCATATAGTCTAGCATGGCTTGTAATTGTGGTCTTTTCGTATCTTTTCCACTTACTTTCTCAATAAACCATTTGTCAATACTGGCTCTTTCTTCAATTGCTTTTACCTGTCTTTGTTCATTTTGTTCGACTGTTGATACCCTGACATAACTTATAAATTTTCCTTTGCTCATTTTGAACGCCCCTTATTTGTTGTTATGTATATTTTACCAATATGTTCATTTAAAGTCTATAACTTAATGTACATTTTGTCCAAAAATTACATAAATAACTTTATTTGAACATAAATAAGGAGCAATAAATTTGTTCATTTAGGTCATGGTCTATTTTAACAAGTATAAAAACCTACATATCTTTGATAAAAAGAAAAGACCACAATGTGGTCAATGATTATCGTATATTCAGGTCAAATACCCTTAGCAAAAAATTGGTTAGTAATCTTAATCATTTCATTAGGTTTTTCCAAAACAGTCCAATGTCCACACTCTGCAATTTCCACTAATTCTGCATGAGGAATATAATCTAACAACAATTTTTTTATAAGATTAGGAGTTAGAATATCATGGCTACCTTGTGCAATTAAAATGGGAATATTTTTAATCACATCTAATTGCTCGGTAAGGTCATAATTATCCAAAATATCTTTACTTATTGAATCATTGACGCTTGTATTTATAGAAATTTTATCTTTTTGCATTAATGCTTCTTCTGAATACACATAATATTTATCTAAAATAGCGAGAATCTCCTCAATATTTGAATCACCGTTTTTAAGTCTATTCTCTAAAGAAGAAAGGCTTATTTTATCTTCTTTTGACAACCTTTTTTCTAATTCTTCCTCAAAGGTTTTAAAACCTTCTGCTGTTACACCTATTGATGCAGTAAGGAGTATCTTATTTACTCTTTCTGGATAAGAAGTTGCGTATAGTAGTGCCAACATAGAACCCCATGATTCTCCGAAAAGGTTTATTTTCTCTAATTTTAATTCTTTGCGTAATAATTCCAATGTGTGAACTTCATCTTCCATAGAATATTGATTATTTAAGGCTGTATTTGATTCTCCACATCCTCTTTGGTCATAAAAAACTAACTTAAAGTTACAAGATAGTGGAAGCACATGTGGAAGAAAAAAGCGATGCTCACTTCCAGGTCCTCCGTGCAAGAAAACAATAGGTTCTCCTTCCCCAATAATTTTGGTATGTACACTTTGACCATCTTCATTAATTAAGTTTACTATCTCAATATTTTGATTAGACATTTATTTCCCCCCCTAAAGAAGTTCATCATTTACTTATTCTTCAATATTAATTTTTTTCCTTCCTTCACTCTACATTCTTACTTTTAGATTGACTAAGGGTGAAAACGTTCTGTGTTTATCCATTACATCATCACTAAACAGATTGACATATACTCGTACCATTTCCATACTCGTATGTCCTAATATTTGTTGTAATTCAAATATGCCTGCACCATTCTTTACGCTCAATTTTGCAAATGTATGCCTAAAAGTATGGCAGGAGCATCGAACCCCTTTTATATCTGCTTGTTTCCCGTAAAATGTCACCCTGTTCTGGAATTGCCTTTTAGACATCTTGTCACCATCAAGCGTAACAAACAAAGCATCTGTTTCCATTACTCCACGTATTTGAATATACTTCTGTAATTGATTTTTCATTTTTGCTTGAATAGGCACGATCCGCTCTTTATATGTCTTTGTATTCCTAATATGAAGTTTAGATTCGTTCCATAAAATATCTTGAACACAGACACCTTCTAATTCGCTCACACGGATGCCTGTTTCAAGCAGTAATAGCATAAAAGTGTAATCCCTCACACCAACAAAAGAACGCAAATTCGGCTGATTAAAGAGCATTTGTAGTTGTTCATGTGAAAAGGTTTCAACTACTTTTCTACGGTCTTTTAGTAGTTTGATGTCACTTAATGGATTTTCTTTAATGTGTCGTTCACGATGCAAAAAATTAAAAAATGCTCTGATGGCTCTTAAACGTGTGTTAATGCTTACTGTTTGTAATCCTTTTTCTTTCATGTGCAGGATTATACTTTTTATTTGTTCTTTCGTTATGTTGGTAGGAGCAGGGTTAAACTCTTTTTCCATAAGCATCTTGTAAAAAACCGATAATTCATTTCTGTAATATTGGATTGTTTGTGGTCTAAGATTTCTTATTTCACAATCATCAACAAATAATGAAAGAGCCGTTTGGAAATCAATCTCCTTTATCATTTTTGATGTGTTAATAACGGATAATTCCTCAATAGATAACTCGTTTGTACGCCTTGCCATATTAATTCCTCCTTGTTTATGACAGGGTATGCACACGATTTTATGAACACGATATTTTTCTAAGAATCGTATTGGAGATAAATAAAAAACGTTCCTTACAAAGTGTAAGAAACGTTGATTTCACTGCATTGATAGGCAGTGTCATGATACCAGTGGTCGGGGTCGAACCGACACTCCCGAAGGAACACGATTTTGAGTCGTGCGCGTCTGCCAATTCCGCCACACCGACGAATTAGAATTGCCTAGATGCCTTGGCACCATTAGCTTTATAAGTGATTCATGAATTCAGTAATACGCACAAAAAGTGCTGGATACGCATACGCTCATTAATTTCACCGTATATTGTGCTACTGGTATCTAATTTATCATAAACCATTTGGAGGGACAAGTGTTTTTTACTACTCACCTTATTTCTTTTAAAATATACTACTTGTTTCCTACACTTGAAGGCTCACATATGATAGATTTATTGGTATATAAATACAAAAGGGATGGTTCAATGAAGAATTACTGGTTTATTACAAGACCCAAGCGAAAACTGATAGCTGTTCCTGAAATCTTCTCAGCATTTATTGCAGGCTCTTTAAATGCCGAATGGACAGGACAAGTTGGAAAACATATAAGTTTTGAAGATGCACTAGAACAACAAGGGCTTAAAAGAAAAGGTGATAGACGTGACCAAGGTGGGAGCGGCGGAAGAACTTATGTATCTTGGTTATTTAGCCTTGGACTGTTCTTCAAAAAGGAAGGTAAAATACAACCCACTTTAGCTGGGGAAGCTCTTTTGAGTGGTGAGTCTCCAGTCGAAGTGCTAAAGCAGCAAGTAATTAAGTTTCAGTTCCCGTCACCTTATTCTATTCTCCCTGCCGTAAATATCAGTCACAGATTCAAGATAAGACCATTTCGGTTTATTTTAAGGTTACTAATGGATAATCGCATAGGATACTTAACGCAGGATGAAATAGCTAAAATCGTCATTACAGAAGCAGAAAATGAATCAGAGAAGTGCTTTCAATCTATTGTTGATAGGATAATAGCTTATCGTAATTACGGTGATTCTGCTCTACCCACTAATTTTAATGAACTTTACCCATCGAGAAGCGGTGTTCAATCTTTTGAAAAGACAGTGAGCATGCTGTCTGATGTAGCAAATACTTTTATTAATTGGATTGAATATACTCAGCTTGCAGCTAGGGATGACAAGCAACTAAAAATAGTACCTGGGCGAGAAAAGGAGATTGAAAGTATAATTGATGATTCATCCATCCTTATTCCAAGATGGGAAGATGAAGAATACTTTCAAAGACGGTATGGCATTGACCCTTGGCATCGGAAAGATACTCGTAATTTAAACCAAACTAATACCATTACTGCTCAATTAATAGCTAAAAAGATTGTTCGTACAAAGTTTTTGAGTATGGCAGCCCAATCCCCTATAACTGAAGTAGATGCGCCAATTATCGAGGAAATATACTCATCTACTGGAATCACACATTCTATCATTGAAGAAGAACTAGCAAACTTTGCTAATGGTGCTCTGGATTCATTTGAAGCCTCATATTTTGATATGGCATTAAAAGGACGTGAACAATGCAGGGAGTTTGAAATCGCAACAGTTGAACTGTTTGATAAAGCATTTGGGTTTGATACCTCTCATGTAGGCGATAAAGGGAAGCACCCTGACATACTCGCAGTTTCAGAACAATTTAGCGGTATCATTGATTCAAAAGCTTATGCTAGCTACACGATATCAAATGACCATAAGAATAGAATGACACATAACTATATCCCGCCTTACCGCAAGCAATATCCAAACTTAGATTTCTTTATGTATATAGCGGGTGGCTTTGGTCGAAATTTCGACAAACAAGTCCTATCAGTAGCTCAAGAAAGCAATTTAAATGGATGTGGCATTACAGCAAACAATATAATAAAGCTCGCAAGAAATTACAAAATAAATAATTGGACACATGATAACCTGCAACAACTCTTTACATTAAATAAGGAAATCAAACGAACAGATTTTACCTAATCAATTTTGCTGCAAATGTTTGTTCTATCATGTATAATGTAAAATATGACTTTTAATCAGGGACAAGTTCCCTTAGGAGTGTTATACATGATATTTAAAAAAGGTGAATTGTTTTGCGGACCTGGCGGCTTGTCACTAGGTGCAAAACTTGCAACGGTACACGGTCCAAATGGCGAAGTATTTAAAATAGAGCATCAATGGGCTAACGATATCGACAAATGGGCTTGTAAAACGTTTAGGCATAACATATGCCCTGACAGACCTGAATCTGTAATTGAACAGGATGTTCGTGAACTGGATATAGAATCATTGGACCCTATTGATGGATTTTCATTCGGCTTCCCTTGTAATGATTTTAGTGTTGTCGGTGAGCATAAAGGGTTTGATGGCGATTATGGTCCATTATATACATTTGGTGTGCGTGTTCTAAGAGTGCATCAACCAAAATGGTTTGTAGCAGAAAATGTTGGTGGTCTAGAAAGTGCTAATGGTGGCGAAGCTTTCTATCAAATCCTTGAAGACCTTGAAAATGAAGGATATGTTCTTACCCCTCATTTGTATAAATTCCATGAATATGGTGTTCCACAAAAGAGGCATCGTATTATAATAGTAGGAATAAGAAAAGACTTAGGGCTTGAATTCAAGGTACCTATGCCAACTCATGGAGACGGTGTTCATCCATTTGTAAGTGTAAGACAAGCATTTGAAGAAAATCCTATCCCTGAGGATGCTTTTAATAATGAAATGACCAAGCACAGCGCAAAAGTTGTAGAAATGTTAGGACATATCCCTCCTGGAGAAAACGCATGGTATGAGGGGCTTCCACAGGAATTACGCTTAAATGTTAAAGGCGCAAGACTAAGTCAAATTTATAAACGTCTTCATCCAGAATTGCCAGCCTATACAGTTACAGGAAGTGGCGGCGGTGGTACTCACATGTACCATTATGATGAGCCAAGAGCGCTGACTAATCGTGAGAGAGCACGCTTGCAAACTTTTCCTGATGATTATGAATTCATTGGTCCAAAAGAACAAGTAAGAAAACAAATAGGAATGGCTGTCCCTACCCTTGGCGCAAAAGTCATCTTTGAAGCAATCCTTAAAACATTTGCAGGAATCGAATATCCAGCTATTGAGCCAAAATGGAAGCTTGCTATCGAAGAAGCCAAACAAAAGCGTAAAGCAAGCAAGAAAAATTCAGTCAAAGCTACTAAGGCCAAAAAAGAAAGTGAACAACTAACAAGTAATGTATAATCAAACGCAGCAGGAATCTTCTCTTGCTGCTTCTTTTTATAAATTGAAAATGATAGTTAGGGTGATTCTAGTGATTTGTAAGTGTGGTGGAGTTTTATCAGTGATACGGATTGAGAAGTATCCTGACAAGATTAAGGACAAAATCAACTATGAACGGTTGTGTGATGTAGAATGTCTTTCTTGTGGTCAAACTTACTATAGCCAACCATACGATTTTGGAAAAGCAATTAATAAGGTGAGAAAGATTACAGATTAGGAAGAATAGTATCTACTCCCTCCTAGATGGAACGGCGAATGCTATTTGTAAACAAAGTGCTCACATGCTAAAAAAAGCCCTTGAACCATTGGTATATATACATTCATGGCTAAAAGGCTTTTTTTTTATGCTGTTGCTGGTGTAACTAGCGAAAATCAGCGAATTTATATAGTGTCTGTCTTTCTATCCAAAAAGCTCCCGTTACTTTAATTATTTGATTTCACTCGATTAATTTTTGGAATATTTAAAGGTGACCTATTACCTTACACTCCTTAATATTCTAAAAAATATGTAGTTATTTAGGGACAACTGGAACCCAAAGTTCATGTCTGGGTTTATGTTTTGGTGGGTAATAGCATTCAATACATGGAAAGTTAGCAAGCTCGTAACCAGAAGTAGGGAGCCAATCAGAATACAAACGTTTCCACGCTTCTACTATATTTGGTATAACCGCCCATGTGCTGTGGCTTATCGTAATGCATTCCATATTACTTGGAACATCTCCGTCGTACCGAATACCCATAAAGTAAGTAAATTCTTCATCCATAATAGCTGCTTCTTTTCCACAAACGCCTAACAGGCTTTCAAGAGTACATTTTGGATTTTCCCATGACATATCAATTAGTCTTTGCATATATCCATCTTTTTTAGCATTATTCCAAAGTGTTGGAATGGTTTTAAATGCTTTACTTGTCTTTACTGGTTTACCTGTACCTATTATTCTTAATTCAAAATCTAAATCCTCAATCCTGTACTCCATTTCAGTGTCTCCTTTTATAGAAATTTGAAAAGAGATTTTTGGAAAGGCTTTTAATTGCGTCCCTTTATTGCGAGCATCTGAGGGTTTTAATCCAAGCGTCTTTTGAAAGGCACGTGAAAATGAGTCGGCGGAATCATATCCATATTTTATTGCTAGGTCAAGAATTCTTATATTGCTTTTTTGTAATTCAAAAGCAGCAAGTGTTAATCGCCTACGTCTTATATATTCTGAGAGTGATATGCCTGATAACGCTGAAAACATCCTTGGAAAATGATATTCCGAACATGTAGCGGCTTGTGCTATTTTCTTGTAATCTATCTCGGTTTCAAGGTTATCCTCAATGTACTCCAATGCTCTGTTCATTCTCTCTAGCCAATCCATTTTTTAACTCCTTTCGTTATCTAATTTAATTGAAAAAGGCGGGCTTCATCCGACATTTCACGCACAAAGATGTCGGGTATTTCAATTACAAGTTAAAGTAGCTTGTATTCATTTTCATTTAGAAAATTTCAACCTGTACTAAACACCCGTTTATTTAAATGATTACTTTCATATTTCCTATGCTTATTTTAGCAGAAAAGTTAATTCATTTATCAAAAAAAGCACACAGATATCGGAAGTACCGTGTGCTTTCTACATTTTTATTGCTATTAAAGGGAACGGCTTAGACTGATTTTCCTATACATGGCTATAATGGACTTATTTCTCCTCTCCCATTCTTCATTTCTTGTTGCTGGTACTTTGTATGTTCCTTCCATTTCATCCATTAAATCAGCTAACTTGCGGCTTCTGTACGGCTCTTTTGCCGCTCCGTGGATGATTTCCTCATAATCATTATTAATTTGGCTTAAAGTCCTCATGCTCCTTGCTCCTCTGCTTCGAGTTCCTTTACCAGCTTGTAAAAGGTAGTGCGCTTCATTCCAGCATCCTCTATGGCAGCGGTGGCGGTGATTTCTCCTGCTTTCCATCTTTTATATGATTCGTAAAATTCATCTGTCGGTTCTGCTTTAGGTCTGCCAAATTGAACACCTTTCTTTAAAGCAACATCTATTCCTTCTCGTTGCCTCTTTCGTATGCGCTCCCTTTCTTCTTGTGCCATCCAAGACAATATTTGTAGTACCAGGTCGGAAATGAAACTACCCATACTGTCCTTGTATTTGGTTGTATCCAGCAGCGGCATATCCAGCACAACTATATCTGCTTTAATCTTCTTGGTGATTTCCTGCCATTCATTCAGGATTTCATCTTTGTTCCTGCCGAAACGGTCAAGGGAATGTATATACAGAATATCTCCTTCACGCAATGACCTTTTCATGAGTTGATAGTCATTGCGCTCGAAATCCTTACCTGATTGTTTATCAATGAATATGTCCCTTTCCTCAATGCCTTGTTCCTTCATAGATGCAATTTGTCTGCCTTCGTTCTGGTCTTTACTGCTTACTCGGACATAGCCAAATTTCTTTGTATGCATTTTGCTTCTCTTCCCTTCGTCTGATTTATTAATGAATGTTCGTATATGTCCCTATATCTTGCCGAATATCTGTAAAGGGTTTTTGAACATTAACGAACAAGAAATACACAGTTAATCAGTTCATCTTTGACTATTTGTAAAAGTACACTTAAATGAACAAGCAAAAAGGGGACAAACCCATTCAGGTAGTCCCCCAGCATTGCTTACAGGTATCCTTTTTCCTTTAAGCTGATGTATTTTTCATGTCCGACTATGATATGGTCGAGAACTTCAATCCCGACCACTTTCCCCACCTCTACAAGCCGCTTGGTGACTTCTATGTCTTCTCTTGAAGGTTCTGGCTGCCCGCTTGGGTGGTTGTGCGCTACGATAGCACTGGCGCAGCATCTCTTAATTAACGGTAAGAAAGTCTCACGAGGGTGAACGATTGACGCATTCAATGAGCCTGTAAAAATGGTTTGTCTAAACATTATCTCGTTCTTGGTATTCAGTCCTAAGCAAACGAATTCTTCTCTTTTGAGGTACTGCATATCTTTCAGGTAATCGTAAGCGTCCTGTGGTGAACGGATAGCGTATCTTTCTTCTGCTGTACTAGGATTTAGCCTCGCTAGCTTTAACGCAGCAATAATTTGTTGAGCTTTTACTCTACCGATACCTTTAATGGACAGCAGCTCTTCCTCAGTAACATCCAATAGCTCCTGAATTGATGGAAAGCGGCTGAAAATCTCACTTACAATGTAGCTGTTATCCTTTTCACGAATAGTAGTAGCCAGCAATAGTTTAAAAGTAAATTTATCGAATTGAGTTGTCATTATGAATTCCTCCAATTAATTGAAATAAAAAAAGGAGAGACGTTCATTCGTCTCTCCCATTGATTGATTATTAAGTTTGTTTTCTGTATGATGTAGATAGTTGATATTTATTTGATGAGTCCGTTCCAGCGGCTCATCTTTTTTTGTGCAATTAAATAACCCTCGAATGCAAAACGCACTCCAAGGGCTTCATGTAATGCTATTTAAAGCTAACATATGCTATCCTCCTTCGTTGCTATTTCATAGGTACTTCACATACAATTCACCTCCTTTAATATTTGCTACATTACTTTTGCTTTGTAAGCATCACCTCCTTTCAATTTCATTAAAATATTTCTAAAAAGTTGAAGAAATCTATTGCTATCATGGCATCAAATGGTTAAGTTACAAGTGTTCAAGGTATTATGACGAGGTTGCCCCTCGGTTCCTCTCTAGCCGTCTCCAGCAGGCGGCTTTCCCTAACAAATAATCGTTAAAAGGATGATAAATATGATTACTCCAGAAATGCGTGAAATGCTTATGCAGTCACTGGACCTTAAACAGGTCTTAGTGCATTGTGATGGTTTGCCTTTACACCGTTGCATAAAGATTAAGCGAGTACATGACAATTTCAATCAAACAGAGCTTGCTGCCATTCTTGGCATGGGTGTTTCAACTCTATCTGAGGTTGAGAGCGGCAAACGTAAAGTCCCTTACAAGTACCGTCAAAGGGTAGATAACTACCTGTACCATGAGATGTACGAAGATAAACAGTTTGTAGGAGAAGTAGAGCAATAATGACTAGTTGCCCAATCTTGGCACATATAGAAAGGATGATAGACAATGACTGACCATAAGCAGATAATTGAACGACTAAAGCAACAAAACATGAATCCAGACCTGCCTGAAAGCCAACGTGCCGCAAATGAACACCGCATAACATGGCTTGAAATACTCCATAGGGAAAAGCCTTCAAAGACAAAGACCGTCTATTACGACGCCGTACAGCAACGTCTGGCACATGGGTACTCCGTTAGTCCTGCGTCCTTGCTGCATGATTAAGGGTTTTCACTTCTAATTGAGGCGTGCTTGGAAGGCTGGGTTTGGGCAAAGCCCAAGGTCTTAAATGGGCAAGAAGTGTTCCCAGCCGCCTTCTCTACCCTTTCACTGCTACACTAGAAAACCGATGAACACTCCCATTAACTTCTAATTGAGTATGTGTCATCGGCACCAATTGCCTTAGCAGTGAAAGTGGCTTTGTCAACGACTTGGGTTTTAGCGTTCTTTGCTAAAAGCTTGTGAAGCGATAGCGGAACAATCGTTTACTAAGACATGGGATGGGCTTCTCTTATGGCTTTTATGGTTTCGGCGTGTGGACTGAATAAAGTGACACTCGCTATCCATGGGGCAGGGCGGTAAGCCGACGGCAGCCGAAGGTCTATTATAGGGTCGTCATAATAGAAGCTCCTTATAGACCCCCCGTGGGCATGAAACTCCATCGGAACCATTCATAGCTACATTATTGCTCACAGAAATCTGAGCTATTTTTTTGCCTATATAGTGAATTTATTTCTACTTTATGCATAAAATTTGTCGAAGCTTAATATAAATAATCAAATATACTGTTATAAAGGGGAACTATAGAAATGAGTAAGTCAAAACCTTACAAAATTATGAAAAGTATTGCGAACGGCACTATATCTCCTGAACTAGGACATGCTCTGTTTTCTATGGAGTATAAATACACTAGCAAGAAGCAAGTAAAGGGGCTGCAGAAGAAAGTTGCGCTGGAGCATTACAGACAGCAACAGAAAAATCGCCAGTTCATCATCTGTATTCATGATGGAATACGTGAAGTAGCTAGCAAATTAACCACTACACAAGCAGGGGCATTAATGAGACTTCTTCCTTATATGCAATTCAAAAAAGATAATCTGCTAGTTCTGAACGGTGAGCCAATGACGTTAGCTACTATGGCTAAATTGATTGGTAAGTCAGAGAGAACTACACGAGGAATCATCAAAGTGTTGATTGAGGTAGGCGCTCTTACAAACGAAGGTAACAATCGCTCACCTAAGTACGTGGTGAATCCAAAATGCCACATCATGGGTGAGATAGGGAACATGGGAGACTTTACCCGCCTTTACAAGAAAGAGGGCAAACACTTGATGAATCTACTTAACATACAAGAGCAGGGTTTTATCTACAAGTTGATACCTTTCATCAACTTTGAAACATCTTGGTTGGCAGAGAATCCTAGGGAGCTAAATGGTGAGGAAGTTATCCCACTGACTAAGGCAAGAATAGCTGAACTCATGGATGAGTCCATTGATACGGTAAGCAGACATATAAAAAAGATGTGGAAGGTGGGCGTGGTTGACATTTATAGTAGCCATGGAAAAGAAGGTTACTTATTCAACCCAGACTTACTACACAGAGGTCACAACAATAACGGCTATTACGCAGCCAAAAGCTTATTCAGAAACAGCCTAGTAAAACAGGAAGAGTATCAACGGCACCTATTTAAGAAGTCAGGTCTTTTAAAGTAGCTCTAATGGATGAACAAATGCCACAGTAGGAAACATGTCACCCACCACTGCGGCTCACAAATCCATTATTCTTGGATAAACAACTGCGTGGTAGTAACAACCCACCACAAACCTTATGGGTGAATGATACCTTAACTGCATCCAAGAAGTGCAAGATGATAGATACCTTCACCTTTTATTAGGCTAGATGGATATCACCGCTCACTTCGTTCTCGGCTCACCATCATGTATCCATGCATTGTCTAATGGAAGGCCGCTAATCATCCATTGATAACCTTCGGTAAATGGCATTTCGCTAAACGCTCATGCTTACTGTCCCTGCCACGCAGCTACCTTTTGGGTGGGGGTATTTCTTTTACTTTAAAACCTCTCTAAAGGCAGACGGTGCTGGAATGGTAGTTTATAAATGCTGGGTGCAAACATAAGAATAAGAGAACATAATCTTCATAACTACCCTCTATCCATTGGTATAGTTAGGATTACTTCAATTTTAAATGCGGCAACTTTTGCATTATTATTGTTAATTATGCGGCAGTATTTGCCGTCATTATCAAACTTATTGCCTATTTCTACATATGAAAACATTGCATGAATCATCAGAGAAAAGAGGGAATCCACATGATTAATTTAACTAAGGGACTTCCAATATCATCACAAGATATTATTATAGCATTAGCGGCGGAATCCCCAACTTTTATCAACGAAATAAACAGCAAAGTTGAGTTCGCCTCTGGCTTTCCTAATATGATGTACACGTTATGGGGATATATTTGTACTTACAGAAGATTTCCAACACAAAGTGCCTTTGTATCATTCTACCTGCTGGTTCAGCAGGAAGCATTAAAAGGATATGATGAGACAGCCGTTACAGCCCGCCTGCTCCGCTCTTATCCTTCTCTAGCACGAGAGATTCACTTCTTTCAGCTAGTAAAAGAATCATATGTATTTAACGATGTATCTTACTGCTCTTATGATGACGTAGAGGGTGGAATTGACTTTAAGGTAATGCTGGGCGGCAATACATATAACATTTTATGCTATGTAGAGACTCCCCGAGCTTTATTGTTTCGCAAAAAGAAGAACTTTCGTCATAAGAACCCCATAGCAAATGCCATTGATATGCCACTAGACCTTTCTAAAGGAAAGAAAGTCGGTAACTGGATTGTATATGACAAGGCACAGGTGGACTTACTCCTAAACAAAGTAATCAATTATGCCTGGATGCATTACGAGCAGCATCCATTAGAATTACTGTCCAGCTAAATAGAAAAATCCCATGCTATATTTGAAAAAGCCACCTGAAAAATAACACTCATCAGATGGCTTTTCTACTTTTATCTCTTTATAATGCTTTCAACTGGTGAATACTTGCGATGCATCTTTTGTAAGTCACTTCCCCATAAGGAAACATAGTGCCTACACATTTCCAATGATGAATGACCAAGTAGCTGCTGCAAAGAGAAGATGTCTCCTCCCTGCGTAATGTAAAGCTTTGCGCAAGTATGACGGAAGGTGTGCGGGCTTACCCTCTTATTAATCCTTGCACGCTCTCCATACAGCTTTAAACGGTCTTGTAAGGTCTTCCTAGCTAATGGTTTATTATCTTGGGAAACCCATAAATAATCATGATGCACTTCACCCCTTATCTTTAAATATCGTCTTAGCTGTTCCCTAGTGGTCGCCTGAAACATAACGTCTCTTTCCTTGTTACCCTTTCCTACTACAAAGATTTTGCCACCATCAATTGAAACATCTGTGACTTTTATATTAATTAGTTCAGACAATCTTATACCAGTATCCAGTAGAACAAGCATTATTGTATAATCCCTGAATCCTACGAATTCCTGTTTGATTGGCTGACTAAGTAGCTCTTGAATTTCATCCTCTGTAAATGGTTTTATTTTCTCTATTTTCCCCTTCTGCTTAACCAATCTTTCTGCTGGATTGGACGCAATGAATGACTCGTTATACAAAAAAGAATAAAGTTGCTTCATTGTTCGGATACGGTGATTAACAGTCGTTGGATTATTATTAAGCTTTTCTGTACAGTAAAACACCACATCTTTAAGCATTTCTTCGGTCGCATCAATAGGACTAAGTGAATGCCCCAAATCTAAAAAGGCTCGTTTAATTACAGTTATATTTTCCTTGTACCATCTCTTGGTATGGAACGAAAGATTCCTCATTACCATGTCTTTAAAGAATTGCCCTACACAGTAATCAAAGTCCTCTCCACCATCCTTCAAGAATACTTCATTGCTTTCAATTGCTTCAATTTTACCTCTTCTTTTTGCCATGCTGATTCACTCCTTAAATTAGAAATTGAATGCAGCACAATATTCTTACGCACACGATTCCAGCACACGACACACAACAAAAAAGGATTGCGTGCTCAGCTATAAAAACTGAACTCACAATCCTTTATAAAGACTATGTAATGGTACCTGAGGTGGGACTTGAACCCACACGCCCGTAAAGGCATCGGATTTTGAGTCCGACGTGTCTGCCATTCCACCACTCAGGCAAATTGCAATTTTTGATGTGAAGAACCGACACTCCCGAAGGAACACGATTTTGAGTCGTGCGCGTCTGCCAATTCCGCCACACTGGCAAAGGATTAAGTCCACAATAATGGTGCCGAGGACCGGAATCGAACCGGTACGGTAGTCACCTACCGCAGGATTTTAAGTCCTGTGCGTCTGCCAGTTCCGCCACCCCGGCAAGGGTGTTAAAAAATGGAGGCGGCAACCGGATTTGAACCGGTGATAAAGGTTTTGCAGACCTCTGCCTTACCACTTGGCTATGCCGCCATCACTAAAACTAAAGCGGAAGACGGGATTCGAACCCGCGACCCCCACCTTGGCAAGGTGGTGTTCTACCACTGAACTACTTCCGCATCTTACTTTATCTATATGGTTTAGCCTATGCAATAGAACTAAAAAGTGTTAATAAAAAGTGGCTGGGCTAGCTGGATTCGAACCAACGCATGTCGCAGTCAAAGTGCGATGCCTTACCGCTTGGCTATAGCCCACTGAATTAGCTTCAAGAATAGGCTTCCTTGAATATGCTACATAAATCATAATCGCGAAATATCGTCGACATCCATGTGCTTTTCTGCATTTATAATTACTAAGCAATCATGTCTGATATATATAAATGGGGCGACTGATGGGAATCGAACCCACGAATGTCGGAACCACAATCCGATGCGTTAACCACTTCGCCACAATCGCCATCAAGTTTTTATAATTGGCAGGGGCAGTAGGAATCGAACCCACACCAAAGGTTTTGGAGACCTCTATTCTACCGTTAAACTATGCCCCTATAAATGGTGGAGGGGGGCAGA
>NZ_NUMC01000144.1:0-44963 GCF_002577655.1 Bacillus sp. AFS040349
AGAAGTTTTGACAATACGTATTTAATAAAGGAGGGGAAGAAATGAATTGGAGAACAAGAGTAACTGATGTTTTGGGGATTCAATATCCAATTATTCAGGGGGGGTTAGCGTATTTAGCCTATTCAGATTTAGCTGCAGCTGTTTCAAATGCTGGTGGGTTAGGGCAAATTACAGCTATGTCACTTGGAACAACCGATGCACTCCGTAATGAAATTAAAAAGATACGTGATAAAACATCAAAACCGTTTGGCGTGAATTTTGCAATCGGCCAACACGGAAAAGGGTATGAAGAGCTAGTACAAGTAGCGATTGAGGAAGATGTTCCAGTGATCTCTATGACAGGTGGAAATCCCAGTCCTATTTTTGATTTACTTAAAGGCACGGAAATAAAAAAACTGGTCTTAGTAGCAGCAAAACGGCAGGCAATCAAAGCTGAAGAGTTGGGTGCAGATGCTGTAATGGTAGTAGGACAAGAAGGCGGAGGACATCTTGGAAGAACAGATGTAGGTACTATGGTGTTAGTTCCTCAAGTAGTCGACGCTGTCAATATACCTGTTATTGCTTCAGGTGGGATTGCTGATGGTAGAGGGCTAATGGCTGCTTTAAGCTTAGGAGCTGAAGGAATTGAAATGGGCACTAGATTTATTGCTACGAAAGAATGCATTCATGCACACCCTGTTTATAAGAAAGCATTAATTGATGGAGATGAAAACAGTACAGTTGTTATTAAAAAGTCACTTGGAGCAACTGCTCGGGCAATTGCTAATGAATGGACGGACAGAATCTTAGAAATTGAAAAGAATTCTGGTGGGTATGAAGAATTAAGAACTTATATTAGTGGGGGAGCTAACAAAAGATACATATATGATGGTAAGATAAATGATGGGTTTGCATGGGCAGGGCAAGTAATGGGGTTAATATCAGACATACCTTCTGTACAAGAGCTGGTTAGTCGAATTATTAAAGAGGCGGAAACAATCCGTAAAGAATGGACATAATGTTCATAGACACAGTGGAAGTGAGGCATTATACATGGAATATCAATATCCTATTTCTCTAGACTGGAACACAGAGGAAACAGTTGATGTGATTCATTTTTTTGAATGTATTGAGAAAGCATATGAAAATGGAATCGATCGGACAGTACTAATGACAGCATATCGAAGATTTAAAGAGATTGTGCCAAGTAAGGCGGAAGAAAAGACAATATGCAATGAGTTTGAAGAAGTGAGCGGTTATTCATCTTATCGCGTGATCAAAAAAGCAAAAGATGCTGAAGAAGTTCACTTATTGAAAATGTAAGAACAAAACGTCCAAAGTAGTAAAAGTACTTTGGACGTTTTGTTATCACAAACGATTTGTTTTTTTTATTTATCGAACGACAGCTTATAAAGAGGAAGTAATGTCTCATATGTTTCACGAATGACTTCATATAGCTTATCTCCGTCTCGTACAATTGGGTCTTCCGCCCGGAAATGACGACCAATAAGAAATTCCGCTTTTTTTACATCTCTAAATCTTTCTAAAGCTTTTTTTAAATCAGTTTCCTGAAGTGGCTTAGCATCTTTTTTTGTATGATCTAAAGAAACATAGTATTCTTCTGGTGTAATATCTACAACTTTATCAAGATGTTCTAAGAATTTTTTTGCAATATTTTCCTTGTTTGGTAATTCATAAATAAATGCCAGCCAAATAAAAAGATGGTCATCAAATAATCCAACCTGAAAGTGAGGATGCTGTTTATATCCACGTTTATTATCCGCAATAGCCAACCATGTATCTTTAGGTGGATTTACCGTTCTTCTTGCATGCTTTGCTATATGTAAAAACATTTCTTTTTGCAGCAAAGAAGCAAGATCATCTGTTAAAGCTTGTCCTAACTCATGGAATTTTGGTTGAATACGTCCTCGAATTGCTTCCATCCGTTCATCCAGACCATCTATTGTAAATGTTTCAAAATCTTCATTTGTGAACCCATTAAACTTCATCGATCAAAGTTCCTCCTAGTTTATATCTAATTTTAATTTATAATTATTATAAACAATTTCCGTCCTCTTTCCCAGTTATATGTCTTCCTTAAGTTTACCTTAAAAACGATTGATTATTTACTAGTTAAAACTACCCGAACATACATTCTTGATACTCTCTTTTTAAAGTTTTAAAAAATAATTTGGTGGTATAGATTAGGTAAATACACAATTTTGTCTAATTGGTTCCAACTTTTTTTACGATCACATATTATATAAAAAAACTATTAAAACATTAAATGATTCTTTGAAATCGCTTTGTTGGTTACCTTGTTATAAAAAAGATGAAATGAAAGGGGCGGTAAAAAATGAAACAAATAGTTAAAACGAGTGGTCAGAAAATGATTAACAATCGTATTGGGGTGTTAAGACTCGAACTCGATTACGAATTAGCCTCCCTTTACGAAGCTATGCAGAATAAAGATCAAAAGAAAAAAATAGAGTGTAAGCAAAAACTAGAAAAGTTAAGAAAAGAGTGGATGAAACTTCAAGCTTAGTAGAGAAGAATATCTACAAACGAACCTTAGGTTAGGTTCGTTTTTATCTGCGCGACAAAGTGTCAGATACTTGATTTCCGTTAATTCCATACAGTATGCTTAATATAGAAATGGTGATTTATTACATAGAAATGAGGTTGCTTAATGACGAACTGGAAGGAATTAGATCAAAGGGCAAAACAGTGGGTGGAAGAAGCCGGTGAATTAATTAGAAACTCTTTTGATTCTGCCCTTTCTATACAGTACAAGTCAAACCCAAATGATTTGGTTACAAATATGGATAAAGAAGTAGAACAATATTTAATAAGTAAAATTCAAGAAACCTACCCTGATCACAAAATCCTTGGTGAAGAGGGATATGGTGATAAGGTGGAAAGTTTAGACGGAGTCGTGTGGATTATTGATCCAATTGATGGCACGATGAATTTTGTCCATCAGCAAAGAAACTTCGCTATATCTGTAGGAGTATATGGAGATGGTGTTGGTTACATAGGGTTAATCTATGATGTTGTACATAAAGAGCTTTATCATGCTTTTAGAGGAGAGGGTGCTTATATGAATGAGTTACCTTTGCCTAAACGTGATGAAGTGAAAATCGAGCAAGCTATATTAAGTGTAAGTCCGATGTGGGTAACAGAGAATAAACGGTTCGATCACCAATTAATTACCCCTATTGTTAAAAGGGTACGTGGTACAAGGTCTTATGGATCAGCAGCGCTTGAATGTGCATATGTTGCAGCGGGACGTTTAGATGCTTATATGACGATGAGATTGGCACCTTGGGACTTTGCGGCGGGTTTGGTTCTGCTAGAGGAAGTTGGTGCAAACGCATCAACATTATCAGGAGAAAAACTTGATCTATTAAATAAGAATAGCTTTTTTATTGGTGAACAATCATTACATCAATATATCCTTAAAGAATTTTTGGTAAAATGACAAAATTAACATCTCGTATACTTGAAACTAGTGATTATCCATTTTTCATGGATTTAGTTAGGACAAGTCTAGAATGGCAAGAGGAAGAATGTAAAGTCGAAGACATTACTGAATACCTATCATCATACAAAATGTACAACGGTGATTGGAGGGTATGGTTGGATGAAAATCACCTTATAGGTATATCATATGTTTTGGAATGGTCTCCAGCTAACGAGAAGCCTTGGATTGGTACGATTATTGTTCATGAAAACTTTAGAGGAAAAGGATATGGAAAAGCCATACTGAATGAAATCGGAATGGTTTTAAGTGATAATGGCCATAAAGCAATATTTGCGGGGTGTCCTATTCAGAGAGATTCCTGGCTTCTATTTCTTGGGAAATGTGGATTTGAGCAATTTAAGGTTGAAGAGGATGATACAACTCATAAAAAATTTATGATCTCTGTTAAGCCATTATAAAGAAAACTCGCCGAAGGTGGCGAGTTTCTTTAATTTCTAGAGAAAAGGAGAGGATCTTATATTAAGCCTTTTTCTCTCATTCTTTTTTTCATAATAAAACCAGTAGCCATTACAGCATTTAGACCAATGATGGCTAAAATAATTCCCAGGATGCTTCGTTCACCAACGGCCACTCCAATTCCAATCATAAAAAGGGCTGCTAATACAGCTAATACAAGAAAAATCCATTTACCTTGTTTCATTAAAAATGACAGCTCCCAACCATGGCTTTGCCTAATTTTTGATTACTTCTTATAGTTTACTTAAAATCATTCGGCTTTTCTAGATTGTTTATGGTATAATATCGAAGGTGATTTTGAAATAATGAAAGTATTAACTCAGAATACTACAGGAATGAGCATTTTAAAACCATTTAGATAGCCTCTCATTCTTTGGTTATTATATATTTTTAGGAGATGAAATTGTGAAACTTCGAAATGATATTCGCAACATTGCTATTATTGCCCACGTTGACCACGGTAAAACAACTTTGGTTGACCAACTTTTACATCAGTCTGGAACATTCCGTACGAACGAGCAAGTTGCTGAACGTGCAATGGATTCAAACGACCTTGAGCGTGAGCGTGGAATTACAATCCTTGCAAAAAACACAGCAATAAACTATAAAGACAAACGTATTAACATTATGGATACGCCAGGACATGCTGACTTCGGTGGAGAAGTTGAACGTATTATGAAAATGGTTGACGGTGTATTACTTGTTGTTGATGCTTATGAAGGGTGTATGCCACAAACACGCTTCGTATTAAAGAAAGCATTAGAGCAAAACTTAACACCGATTGTTGTCGTAAACAAGATTGACCGTGATTTTGCACGTCCATCAGAAGTAGTCGATGAAGTGTTAGATTTATTCATCGAGCTTGATGCAAATGAAGATCAATTAGAATTCCCGGTAGTGTTTGCTTCAGCTATTAATGGTACAGCAAGTACAAGTCCTGACCCAGCTGAACAAGAAGAAAACATGGCTTCATTATTTGATGCTATTGTAGATCATATTCCTGCACCAGTTGATAACAAAGAAGAGCCTCTTCAATTCCAAGTAGCTTTGTTAGATTACAATGACTACGTAGGTCGTATCGGGATTGGACGCGTATTCCGTGGAACAATGAAGGTTGGACAACAAGTTTCATTAATGAAAGTTGATGGTTCAATTAAAAACTTCCGTGTATCAAAGATTTTTGGTTTCCAAGGATTAAAACGTGTTGAAGTAGAACAAGCTGTCGCAGGGGACCTTGTTGCAGTATCAGGTATGGAAGATATCAATGTTGGTGAGACAGTATGTCCAGCTGAACATCAGGAAGCTCTTCCTATTCTACGTATAGATGAGCCTACATTACAAATGACTTTTGCTGTAAATAACAGTCCGTTTGCTGGTCGTGAAGGTAAATTTGTTACAGCACGTAAAATTGAAGAGCGTTTATTAGCTCAATTACAAACAGATGTAAGTTTACGTGTTGATCCAACAGATTCACCAGATGCATGGGTTGTTTCTGGTCGTGGAGAGCTTCATTTATCAATCTTAATTGAAAACATGCGTCGTGAAGGATATGAATTACAAGTATCCAAACCAGAGGTTATTGTTAAGGAAATTGATGGAGTAAGATGTGAACCAGTAGAACGTGTACAAATTGATGTTCCTGAAGAGCACACTGGTTCTGTTATGGAATCTATCGGAGCTCGTAAAGGTGAAATGCTTGATATGATAAATAACGGTAATGGTCAAGTACGTTTAATATTTAATGTACCTGCTCGAGGATTAATTGGATATTCAACTGAGTTCATGTCTTTAACTCGTGGATTTGGTATCATTAACCACACATTCGACAGCTACCAGCCAATGCAACCTGGTAAAGTAGGAGGACGTCGCCAAGGTGTTCTTGTTTCAATGGAGAATGGCAAGTCTACAACTTACGGTATTCAAGGTGTTGAGGACCGTGGAGTGATCTTCGTTGAAGCTGGTGTTGATGTATATGAAGGTATGATTGTTGGAGAACACACTCGTGAAAATGACCTTGTTGTTAATATTTGTAAGATGAAACAACAAACAAATATTCGTTCTGCTACTAAAGATCAAACGAGTACAATGAAAAAACCTCGTATTATGTCATTAGAAGAAGCCCTTGAGTATTTAAATGATGATGAATATTGTGAGTTAACTCCTGAATCGATTCGATTGAGAAAGAAAATTCTTGATAAAAATGAACGTGAAAAAGCAGCTAAAAAGAAAAAACTAGCTGGCATGTAATTTGAAAGCTAATTTGAAAGGCTGATTCTATTGTGTAGAATCAGCCTTTCACTTAAAGTAATGTTCATAGTTCAATTTGTGGATGGATGGTAACCTAACATAACTAGACTCCAATTTACTAAAATGATGTAACAATTTATGTGTTAGTATATAATTAGAGTTTTTATACAGTTAGTAACTAGCAAGTAAACTTGTGAGGAGGGGACATGATGGATGTTTCAGAAAGACTTTCGTTTTTTCCTAGCCTGTACCAAGTTGTCGATAACCCGAAGCTTGGGATGTGGATGTTATATTTAACAATCTTATTTTTATCGATTCTTGTTTACAAACTTGGGTTTGCTAAAAAACTTCCAATTTTAAAATCGGCTGTTATTTATACCTTTTTAGCCTTTGGTAGTACGGTATTAACATTTTTAGGAATATTTTTACCAGTTGCAGAAGGTCTAGTAGTTGCAGCACTTATTTTAATTATTTATAAAATCAGGCTATATCAGTCAAAAAAACAAGAAGCAGAAGAAGTAAAATAAAGGTTCTGACAAAAGTCAGAACCTTTATTTTATGGTTAATTTAAAAAGTCGTAGTGGAATTGGTAGGATTAAGGCGTATAGTAAGTGTCCTAATGTCCACCAAAGTATAGCTGTAAAGTCAAGTAACTCAGGTGTTTCTTTTATGGAAAGTATTGTTAAAGGGAAATATAAAAAAACAGTTGGTATAGTTAAAAAACATGAGAGAAGAACTTGCTGCTTCACCTTTACTAGCTTAAGGAAATGAGTTAAAAAAACAAAGATTATACCGATCATAACAGATACTGCTAGATGAACAATAAATTCTAAGATTTCAGGAATATAACCAATATAAATAAAATCAATATTTAGCAATAGTGTGTAAACCTTTAGATTTGTTATTGTTTCGACTAATTTTAAAAACAAGCCCAATACTGTTCCGCTTATAAGTCCGGTAACGGCTCCTTGAAAAATTCTCACCAGGTGTCTTCAGTCTTTTTATCTTGATAAAGCCGAAACTTACCGGTTGCAATTCGCTCATTTGTTTTTTCTGTAATTCTGTTTTGACAAGGATTACACATATATGTATGAATTGGACGGTTTCTAAGTCGTTTTGCAACTAATGTTTCATCGTCAATGTTTTCCACTGTATCACAGATAACACACTTTACTCTCATTTGGCACCTCTTTATTATATTAATATCTTTTACTAATTCTATTGGTCATATTATAACATAAGCCTTTAAAAGAATAGAGAAGGAATGTTTTTAGTTGGAACCTTTTAGAAAAAAAGGTATGATATTTGTATATAAAATGGAAAGGGAGGATTCAGATGGCAAATAAAGTTGAACCAGTGTTAATTGAGCCCTTATTTAATGCTTTGCAGCAAGAGCGGTATGTAACTTTGGCAACAATTGATAATGAAACGGGTTCTCCAAACATAAGTGCCATTTCTTGGGTTTTTGCTCCGGAAACTAATCGAATATTATTAGCAGTAGATGAACGCTCACGAATCATCGACAATATAAAGAAACATCCTGCAATTGTTTTAAATTTAATCGCTAACGAATCTACATACTCCATTAACGGAAATGCACATGTTAAAGGGGGAAGGTTGGAAGAAGTTCCGCTGAAACTTGCTTTAATTGAACTATCTATAATCGAAGTTCGTGATGTTATGTTCTATGGTTCAAAAATTTCAGCCGAACCAAAATATGAAAAAACGTATGATGAAAAAGCGGCATCAAAGTTAGATAAACAAGTATTAGAGGCCTTAAAAAAACATCATTGAAAAGTGAATATATTATAGTCGGATTAGAAAAAAGACTGCTTGAAACAAGATGACCCTAACACCGCTAACTCGTATTAGGTATTCATAAATTGTTCCAGGCAGTCTTGTTTTAATTTAAAAAAGTAACTGATTTACTTATCGTTTAAATGACCATTCGATTGATCTTGCTGTACTTTTTCTAACGACTTTTCTTCTTGCTCATTTAGTTGATTTTTACCTTGCTCTGTTGGTTGTTTTTGCTGGTTATCTAAGATTTCAGACGGTACTTCTGGTACGACACGTCCTACAATGGCTGCTAACTCGTCTAAGATACCAACAACTGGTCGTCCTTTCTGAATTTCGTTGGCCATTTCACGTAGTCTAACGTTTGTATCTGCATCTGCAATGACGATTGCTCTTGCTCCATATGGATCATGCATTAAGCTTTCTGCAACTGTATATTTTATTGTTTCTACTTTATTACGATCAAGCTTTGAATTAACGTCAATACCAATAACTGCAAATTGTCCAAGCACAACAGCTGTTGCATCGTTAACTTCAGGTATTTGAGTTGCGAGCTCCACAAGATGCTTTGAGATTTCTTGTCCTGTTTTACGATCAACATGCTCTTCTACGCTGTTTTTAACATTTATTGGTGTTTCGTTTCCGCCATTTTTTTGCGTATCATTGGCACCCTGGTCTTGATTGCAACCGGTTATGATGAGGAACGATAACAAAAGAATTGTAATGAATTTCATGAGATCACTCCTTAAGATTTTTTAGAATTTAGTGTTATTCATTGAATTTAATTGTTCATTTGACATCAGAATTTCAGTTGAAAAGAAGTTTTTTTACTGCTTTTTAATTTTATTGTCTAATAAACCTTCTATCTTTATTCATTCTTTCATATATTTTAGCAACGCTTCATTCACAGCTTGACTTTTTTTCACCACCTAATTGTATAAACTCCATAAAAAAATAGGAACGGAGTAGGAGGCGGAGGTTTGAGGAAGATTTATGTTTTAGACACAAATGTATTATTGCAAGATCCGAATTCAATTTTTTCTTTTGAAGAAAATGAAGTAGTAATTCCAGCAGTGGTTTTAGAAGAGGTTGATTCAAAGAAGCGGTATATGGATGAAATAGGTAGAAATGCAAGACAAGTTTCAAAATTGATTGATCAGCTTAGAGAAACAGGCAAACTTCATGAGAAAATTCCTTTACCAAATGGTGGGTCATTAAGGATAGAATTAAATCATCGGTCTTTTCACCAATTACAAGAAATTTTTGTTGAAAAAACAAATGATAACCGAATACTTGCAGTTGCAAAGAATTTATCTTTAGAGGAACAAACGAAAGAAAATGGCCGAGCAGTTATTTTAGTAAGTAAGGACACGCTCGTTCGAGTAAAGGCTGATGCGATCGGTTTAATAGCTGAGGATTTTTTAAGTGATCGAGTAGTTGAAATTGATCACATCTATTCAGGCTTTCTCGACTTGTATATTAGCAATGAAAATTTAAATCGTTTTTATGAAAAAAATGAGTTAATATTATCAGAAATAACGAATCATCCTTTTTATCCAAATCAATTTGTGATCATGAAAGATGCACTTGGAGGTTCTTCATCTGCGATTGGTAAGGTGGATCATTCAGGTAAAAAAATCCAAAGACTTGTATTTGATCATGACCACATTTGGGGAATTAAACCTAGAAATGTTCAGCAAACGATGGCTATGGAGCTTTTACTTAGAACGGACTTGCCTTTAGTTACATTAATTGGAAAAGCAGGAACTGGAAAAACATTACTTGCTTTAGCGGCAGGCCTTATGCAAACTGAAGATCTTGGTTCTTACAAAAAGTTACTTGTTGCAAGACCGATCGTACCTGTTGGAAAAGATTTAGGATTTTTACCTGGTGAGAAAGAAGAAAAGCTTAGACCGTGGATGCAGCCAATATTTGATAACCTTGAATATCTCTTTAATACCAAAAAGCCAGGTGAGCTTGATGCGATATTAGCTGGTATGGGGTCAATTGAAGTAGAAGCTTTAACGTATATTCGTGGGAGAAGTATACCTGAGCAAATTATTATTATTGATGAAGCACAAAATTTAACAAAACATGAAGTGAAAACAATTCTTACGCGTGTTGGTGAGAGAAGTAAAATTGTTCTAATGGGGGATCCTGAACAAATAGATCATCCTTATTTAGATGAATATAATAATGGACTAACCTATGTTGTGGAAAAGTTTAAAGATCAGCCTATAGCCGGTCATGTAAGGCTGGTAAAAGGAGAAAGATCTGGGTTAGCTCAGCTTGCGGCTGACTTACTATAGTGCTCTACAATTAGTCAAAAAGAAAAGGGCTTTGATCAGCCCTTTTCTTAACTCATTAAGAAACTATAATTTCCTTTACATGTTTTATTGGTGAATCAACATTTGATCCATCACCATAATAAACGTGAATAGGACCATCTTCTTTAAGAGGTTTTCCTTTCTTGCTAAACCCTAAGATCATCTCTGAAGCATCTCCAAGTGAAACGATGTATTTCTGATCTTTTGTAATAAATTGAACCTCTTTTGCATCATCTTGGGTCTCTGCATTTTGAAGGAAGGGTTTAAAAGGAATTCCAAAGGTTCCGTTCAAAATTTTTTCTTTTTCATATGTACGTTCTGTCTTAAGTGTTGGAGGGTAAATAGCTCCTTCACGAATTTCACGTTCCCAGTGTTTAGATACCGCTTTCGTATACTCTTCTAACTCATCTTTTGATTCCTGTTCCGTATGAAAATATGTTGTTAAATCAACTTTTCTATCATCGAAAATCCAAACTCCTGGATCTAAGGTAACTTGATAATTTACCTTTCCTTTTATAATAATAATTGAATTCATTATGAACACCCCTTTACAACGCTAGTATAAGCTTTTATGGAAAATTTGTCACATGTTAAGAAAGCAATCCTTTCAATGAGGTTTACAATTAATTCCATTGCGAAAGTGAACATCATTTGTGTAAAAATACATTGGCTTTAACTTATAAAAATCTAATTCCATTATGATAATATTTAAGAATTAGCAAATAGGCTTAAATTTTAGAGGATTATTTAATCTTTAGTCTGTTTGTCCTTGCTTTTTTCTTTCAATGGATTTAATATTAATACATAGAATAGGGTAATCGCTCGGAAACGGAGGGATTAAATTGGCGTCTGAGATTGCTGTTAATCATCGAGAAAAGGCACTTGCGGTACTTAAGGCAGATGCTGATAAAATCATGAAATTAATCAAGGTTCAAATGGATAATTTAACGATGCCTCAATGTCCACTTTATGAAGAGGTTTTAGATACACAAATGTTTGGTTTATCTAGAGAAATAGACTTCGCTGTAAGGCTTGGTTTAGTTGAGGAACGTGAAGGAAAAGAACTTCTTGATTCGCTTGAAAGAGAGTTGTCTGCATTACACGATGCATTTACAACAAAATAGTTGACTAAAAACTCAAACTCACATGTAATAGTTTGAGTTTTTTTAGTTTATTGATAAAAATATGATGATTTTAAAGGATTTTCCTCTATAAAAAGCGAAGATATAGTAAAATAAAGGTACAACTAGATTTACTTCATGTTTTTAAGTAAGGAAGAGATAATTATGATGAAAAAAATAATAAAATCATATGATTATTCATTAATATTGGCTGTTATCCTGTTATGTTCATTTGGACTTGTTATGGTTTATAGTTCTAGTATGATCACAGCAGTTGCACGATATGGCTTTGAGCCAGATCATTTTTTTCAAAGGCAAAAAATGGCTCTTATTGGAGGCGGTCTTGCATTTATTGTAATGATGATTTTTCCTTACAGAGCATTTTTAAATAGTAAAATTTTGAAATTTATTGTCTTTGGATCTATTGGACTCTTAGTCTCTTTATTTTTCATCGGGCATGTAGCAGGTAACGCTCAAAGTTGGATCAAGTTGGGGGGTTTCAGCCTTCAGCCTGGGGAGTTTGTGAAGCTAAGTGTAATCATTTATCTTGCAGCTGTTTATGATAAGAAGCAGTCTTATATAGATGAATTTGGACGAGGTGTTCTTCCTCCGCTTATTTTCACAGGACTTATTTGCTTTTTTGTTGTCATTCAACCTGATTTTGGAACTGCTTTTATAATTGGGATGATTGCTATTTGTATGATTGTCTGCTCAGGAATGGCGATAAAAAGTATGTTAAAGCTAATATCTCTATTCGGGCTGTTTTGCTTATTGATGCTGCCGTATATCATTCTTAAAGGATTTTTTAGCGATGAACAGATGAGTCGTTTTACTGGTGTGCTAGATCCTTTCGGAAACGAAGGGGGAGCTGGATATCAACTTGTAAATTCTCTTTATGCAATTGGTTCCGGTGGCTTGACAGGATTAGGTTTGGGACAAAGTGTTCAAAAGTATGGATACTTACCTGAATCACATACTGATTTTATAATGTCTATCATTGCTGAGGAATTAGGAATTTTAGGAGTCCTATTTGTATTGATTCTACTATCATTTATTGTAATAAAAGGGTTCTATATTGCAAGGAAATGTCAAGATCCTTTTGGTACCTTGCTTGCCGTTGGTATTTCAAGTATGATTGCCATTCAATCTATGATTAATTTAGGCGGGTTAACGGGAATGCTACCGATTACAGGTGTTCCTTTACCGTTTATAAGCTACGGAGGTTCTTCTATTCTTTTGCTCCTTATTTCTATGGGGCTACTTATAAATGTTTCAATGTTTACAACATACCGTGATACGTATAAGAAGCCTGTTAAAGTGGATAATCAACCATTACAAGAAATCAAGCCTATTCAAACAACAAAGAATACTTCAATAAGATAAAATTTACTTAAATACCCATCAGTCACAAATGTCTGTCTGACGGGTATTTTATTTATATTCTGAAGATAACTACCTGCTGTGTTAGTCTAAAAGGCCAAATAGCCATTGATTTTCTGTATAACATTTTTATTCAATGTGTTATACTAATTGCAAACTAATTGTTTGTTTTAGGAGGGGAAATGATTTAATGGGTAAAGTGAATAAGCTTTTAGTTGCAAACAGAGGGGAAATAGCGATTCGGGTTTTTCGGGCATGTACAGAGTTGAATATTAGGACAGTAGCGATTTATTCGAAAGAAGATACAGGATCATATCATCGCTATAAAGCTGATGAAGCTTATTTAGTAGGAGAAGGAAAGAAACCAATTGATGCCTATCTTGATATCGAAGGAATCATTGAGATCGCAAAAAATAATCAGGTTGATGCAATACATCCAGGTTATGGTTTTTTATCTGAGAATATTCATTTTGCTAGAAGATGCGAGGAAGAAGGAATCATTTTTGTCGGTCCTAAATCTGAGCATTTAGATATGTTTGGAGATAAGGTAAAGGCAAGAAAACAAGCAGAACTAGCTAATATACCTGTTATTCCGGGGAGTGATGGTCCTGTAGCAAACCTTGATGAAGTGATTGAATTTGGAGATACATACGATTATCCTTTTATGATTAAGGCCTCACTAGGAGGCGGTGGAAGAGGTATGAGAATTGTAAGAAGTAAAGAAAGCTTACAAGAATCATATGAACGAGCAAAATCTGAAGCGAAAGCAGCTTTTGGGAACGATGAGGTTTATGTAGAAAAATTTATTGAGAATCCTAAACATATTGAAGTTCAAATATTTGGAGATCATGACGGGAAAACTGTTCACCTTTATGAAAGAGATTGTTCTGTCCAGAGACGTCATCAAAAGGTTGTTGAGGTAGCACCTAGTGTTTCTTTATCGGAGGACCTTCGTATTAGGATTTGCGATGATGCTGTAAAGCTTATGGATAATGTGAAATATTTAAATGCAGGAACAGTTGAATTTTTAGTTTCAGGAGATCACTATTATTTCATTGAAGTAAATCCACGTGTACAGGTTGAACATACGATAACTGAAATGATAACAGGAATTGATATTGTCCAAACTCAAATTCTAATAGCTCAGGGTCATAATCTGGCAAGTAAAGAGATTGGCATTCTATCTCAAGATCAAATTAAAGTAAATGGTTATGCAATTCAATCAAGGGTAACGACAGAAGATCCTTTAAATAACTTTATGCCTGATACCGGTAAAATTATGGCATACCGATCTGGTGGCGGCTTTGGTGTTCGTTTAGATGCAGGTAATGGGTTTCAAGGGGCTGTTATTACTCCTCACTATGATTCATTACTAGTAAAGCTTTCGACTTGGGCTTTAACATTTGAACAAGCTGCATCTAAAATGGTCAGAAATTTAAGGGAATTTAGAATAAGAGGAATTAAAACAAATATCCCTTTCTTAGAAAATGTAGTAAAGCATGAGGACTTCTTAAGTGGAAAATATAATACATCCTTTATCGACTCATCACCGGAGTTATTTGTTTTTCCAAAAAGGAAAGACAGGGGAACAAAAATGCTTTCATACATTGGAACTCTTACTGTAAATGGATTCCCTGGAATAGATAAACAAAAGAAGCCTGTGTTTGAGAAACCTGTTGTTCCAAAAGTCAAGTACTCTGAACAAAAATTAAATGGAACGAAACAAATTTTAGACAAACAAGGAGCTTCAGGGCTTATTAAGTGGATAAAGGATCAAAATCAAGTGCTGTTAACAGATACAACATTTAGAGATGGACACCAATCCTTACTTGCAACACGAGTGCGAACAAATGACTTAAAGAATATAGCTGAACCAACTTCGCAATTGTTACCTCATTTATTTTCTTTGGAAATGTGGGGCGGGGCAACTTTTGATGTTTCTTACCGTTTTTTAAAAGAAGATCCTTGGGATCGTTTATTAACAATTCGTGATAAAGTGCCAAACGTATTGTTACAGATGCTACTGCGAGCATCAAATGCAGTTGGGTATAAAAATTATCCTGATAATGTCATAAAGGAATTTGTTGAAAAATCAGCATATGCAGGTATTGATGTTTTTAGAATTTTTGACAGTTTGAACTGGGTTAAAGGAATGACATTGGCAATTGATGAGGTAGGTAAATCTGGGAAAATTGCAGAAGCTGCTATTTGCTATACAGGAGATATATTGGATTCAAGCAGACCTAAATATAATCTGGAATATTATAAAAATATGGCAAAAGAGCTTGAGCGAGCTGGTGCGCATATTCTAGCGATTAAGGATATGGCAGGTTTACTTAAACCTAAAGCAGCCTATGAACTCATATCTACCCTTAAAGATGCAGTTGATCTCCCAATCCACCTTCATACCCATGATACAAGTGGTAATGGAATTTTTACCTATTCAAAAGCAATTGAGGCTGGGGTAGATATAGTTGATGTAGCGGTAAGTTCAATGGCAGGGCTTACCTCACAACCAAGTGCGAATTCCCTTTATTATGCTTTAGAAGGATATGAGCGACAACCAAATATAGATATACAGTCATTAGAACAGCTTTCACAATATTGGGAGAATGTTAGGAAATATTATGTTAACTTTGAGAGTGGTATGAACGCACCACATTCAGAAATTTATATGCACGAAATGCCAGGAGGTCAATATAGTAATCTTCAGCAACAAGCAAAGGCTGTTGGACTAGGTGATGAATGGGATAAAGTAAAAGAGATGTACCGCAGAGTAAATGATCTATTCGGTGACATAGTCAAAGTTACCCCTTCGTCTAAGGTTGTTGGCGACATGGCACTATTCATGGTTCAAAATAAACTAAATGAAGATGATATTTTTGAAAAGGGCGAAACTCTGGATTTTCCTGATTCAGTTATTGAATTGTTTGAGGGGTATTTAGGGCAACCGCATGGAGGGTTTCCTAAAGAATTACAACGAATCATTTTAAAAGGTCGCACTCCTATAACCGAGCGACCTGGTGAAAAACTTGAACCAGTAAATTTTCAAGCTATGAAAGAAGAGCTATTTCATAGTTTGGGAAGACCTGTAACTAATTTTGAACTAATTTCTAATGCTCTTTACCCTAAAGTCTTTTCTGAATATATTAAAACATGTGATATGTATGGTGATATTTCTGTCCTTGATACCCCAACTTTTTTATATGGAATGAGGTTGGGTGAGGAGATAGAGGTTGAGATTGAACAAGGTAAAACATTAATAGTGAAACTTGTTTCAATTGGTGAACCTCAAGCTGATGGACATAGAGTTGTTTATTTTGAATTAAATGGTCAGCCCCGTGAAGTGTTGATTAAAGACGAAAACATACAATCTACGGTAGTGTCAAAGCTTAAAGCTGATAAAAGCAATGGAGAACATATTGGTGCGACTATGCCGGGAACAGTTATTAAGGTGTTAGTTGTAAAAGGTGAAAAAGTGAACAAAGGTGATCATTTAATTATTACAGAAGCTATGAAAATGGAAACTACAGTTCAAGCTCCCTTTACAGGAGTTGTTAAAAGTATTCATGTTACTAATGGTGAGGGAATTCAATCTGGTGATTTGTTAATAGAAATTTCTAAAGGGTAATCTACCAATACTTTAGAGAAAATAAAAAAGAGGCGAAGGCCTCTTTTTTTATTTGGAAAATGAATGTTCAGTTGTTGAACTAACCTCAGTATTTAAATTACTACGACTAACTAATAAAAGGAAATAGCTGAATAGTCCAAACAAACATGAAATTATAAGTGCATGAGCTAACGATACAAAAAGATTTAACCCTGATAAAACAACAAATGCTCCGGATGTTACCTGCATACATACTAAAATAAAGGCAATCATCCAACCTTTATAAATAATTTTTTGATGTTTGTGATACTTAAATGCACGCCATGCGGTATATGTTATCCAAATAAAAATAATGCCCGCAGCCATTCGATGTCCCATTTGAATCCATTCATGCAGTGTAGTCGGCAGTTCACCTGCTCGTCCGCTGCACATCGGCCATTCTGGACAGGCTAGACTTGCACCTTTATGTCTAACATATGCGCCAGTGTAAACGACAACATATGAATAGACGATAATGCCAACCATATGAAATTTCATAGTCTTATCAATTATTAATGTCTTTGAGTCAAATTTCTTATCAAATTCAAATATTAATAGTGTTAATAACAATACAGATGCAAAGGAAATAAGCGATATACCGAAATGAAGAGCAAGAACGGCATCTGATTGGCCCCACATAACAGCAGCAGCTCCAATTAAGGCCTGCAATACTAGAAAAAACATTGATAGTATAGCTAAAAACTTTGTTTCTCTTACATGACCTATTTGTTTCCAGGACCATATTGAGAGAATTAACACAGCTATACCAGCAAGTCCACTAACCAAACGATGACTAAGTTCTATAACGAGTTCAAAAGTGATTTCACTCGGTACAAGCTCGCCGTGACATAGCGGCCAAGAATCTCCACATCCTGCACCTGACTCAGTTTTCGTAACAAGAGCTCCGCCAATTAAAACACACAACATAATCACTGTTGTCAAAACGGCGAACCATTTAAGAGCACGTTGCAACATGTTCACCTACTTAAGTATAGTCAATTGAGATAAATATTAGAAAAAAATACTCCACCGTATCGTACACAATGTATAAGAAAAAGACAATAAATAACGTAAAATGTTCACAAAGTTCTTAAGTTTTATGAAAAGGGTGTCAAATATAGTCGTCACAATTTATTGCTCCGTTAAAGGGGTTGAATATGTATTAGGAGTTTACTAGAAAAATAGAAGGTACCATTATTTTTATTACAATAACTATTTTTTCCTAAGAATTGAAATGGAAATTATGATAAAATAGGAAGGCTTGGTATAGTAGTATAGTTCAAGGGAGATGTATCGCTTCACAATTTCGACAAAAATACTTCATAAATTATTCACAATTTAAGAAAGAATTATGTTTTAATATCAAGTAGACCGTTTTTAAATGTTTATTTTTTTAGTATGATAAGATATAGAAAATTAGCAGGTTGCAACCGCCTTCATCTTACTTCTCTTAACTATGTTATCATATGTAATAGAAGAGACTGTTTATTTCAAAAGCAAGTATTTTAAAGACAGGTGAAGGAAATTGAAATAGCCTAAATATTTTAGGTTATATTGGGTAAGGAGGTAATGAATTGGCAGATACAAAAGTTTTGGATGAGGCTGCAATTAAGCATCATTCAAATGATATACGTGAGACGACACTCTGGAAGGATTTCCTTTCATTAATTAAAGTAGGGATTGTTAACTCAAATGCAATAACTACCTTTACTGGTATTTGGCTTGCTCTTTACTTTAGTGGTAAAGGATTCCTAGCTAATATTGATGTCGTACTATTTACATTGCTTGGTTCTTCATTAGTAATCGCTGGATCCTGTGCAATTAATAATTATTATGACAGGGATATTGATCATTTAATGGAAAGAACAAAGGAACGTCCAACAGTTACTGGAAAAATGAACCCAATGCATGCATTGTGGATTGGAATCTTTCTGTTAACTATAGGATTTGCATTAATGCTTATGACAACGATCACTGCGACAATTATTTCGTTGGTAGGGGTTGTTACTTATATCTTTTTGTATACAATGTGGTCTAAGCGTTTATATACCATTAATACTGTTATTGGAAGTGTTTCAGGTGCTGTTCCACCTTTAATTGGATGGGCGGCAATTGACTCTAACTTAAGTGTTATGGCATGGGTACTATTTTTAATTATGTTCATTTGGCAACCACCACATTTTTTAGCCTTAGCAATGAGAAGAACCGAAGAGTATCGAGCTGCTAATATTCCAATGCTTCCTGTTGTTCATGGGTTTGATGTTACTAAACGTCAAATTATGGTATGGGTTGCATGCTTAATACCGTTGCCATTTTACTTATATGAACTTGGTGTGGGATTTCTGATTCTAGCAACCATTCTTAATATTGGGTGGGTAATAATTGGAATAAAAGGCTTTAAAAATAAAGAAATTGAAATGAAATGGGCAACTAAAATGTTCGTCTATTCAATTAACTACTTAACAATTTTGTTTGTATCAATGGTGTTATTCACCATTATCTAATTGTGAAATTCTTTCTTTAAAAAGAATTTATTTATACAAGAGTTCCTGTAAAATTGATAGGACTTTAATTTACTGAAAGAGGGGTTTGATTTGGCTATGAGAAAATGGCTGACAAAATGGCGTCTGTTTTCACTTTTCGCAGTTATGACGCTTGTCTTAGCCGGCTGCGGTGAACCGTTTCTTTCCACGCTTAAACCTGCTGGTGAAGTAGCGGATATGCAGTACGACATCATGGTATTAAGTACTTTAGTTATGGTCGTCGTTATTGCAATCGTAACGGTAATCTTCATTTATGTTGTAATGAAATTCCGTAGAAGCAAAATGGGAGAAGACAACATTCCTGTACAAGTTGAAGGGAATCATAAGCTAGAAATCATTTGGACTGTTATTCCTATTTTGTTACTTCTTGTCTTAGCTGTGCCTGTGGTATCTGCAACATTTAAACTTGCAGAGGTGGATGCTATCGATGATGAGAACCGTAAACCAGAAGACGCGATCGTTGTTAATGTTCGTGCAAATCTATACTGGTGGGAATTTGAATATCCTGATTACGGAATAGTTACGAGTCAAGATTTAGTCGTTCCAACTGATGAGAGAGTTTACTTTAACTTGATTGCTTCTGATGTTAAGCACTCATTCTGGATTCCATCAATTGGTGGAAAGATGGATACGAACGTAGACAATGTAAACCAAATGTGGTTAAAGTTTGATTCAGCAAGAGCTGACCAAGCTGGTGAGTATTTCTATGGTAAATGTGCTGAACTTTGTGGACCTTCACACGGATTAATGGACTTTAAAGTAAAAGCTATTTCCAGAGACGAATTTGACCAGTGGATCTCTGGCATGGAAAATGCTAATGCAGTTGCTTCAACTGATTTAGCAAAACAAGGTGAGCAATTATTTGAAGAAAAAGGATGTATTGCTTGTCATGCTGTTTCTCCTACTGATGAGAGACCAGCAGCTGCAAGAACTGCTCCTAACTTAGCAACATTTGGAGAGCGTGCTCGTGTAGCAGGTGTTCTTGAACACAATGCTGAGAACGTTCGTGCTTGGTTAGAAGATCCTGAAGCATACAAGCCAGGAAATAAAATGACTGGTACTTATCCAGAATTGAATGATCAAGAGTTGGATGCTCTAACTGAATATTTAATGGGACTTAAAGTCTCAAGTAATTAATTAAGAGCTAAATGAAAAGGGAGGTAACACTGTGAGCACGTTAACTCAGAAAAAAGGGGTCGGCGCTGTTCTTTGGGACTATCTCACAACGGTAGACCATAAGAAAATCGCTATCCTTTACCTGATATCCGGTGGCTTCTTCTTCCTTGTTGGTGGATTAGAAGCAATGATGATCCGCATTCAGCTAGCCGTTCCGAACAATGATTTTGTTAGTGCTGGTTTATACAATGAAGTGTTAACAATGCATGGAACGACAATGATATTTTTAGCTGCAATGCCTTTATTATTCGCATTAATGAATGCGGTTGTACCATTACAAATTGGTGCTCGTGACGTAGCATTTCCATTCTTAAACTCTTTAGGTTTTTGGTTATTCTTCTTTGGTGGAGTTTTCTTAAACTTAAGTTGGTTTTTAGGAGGAGCACCTGACGCAGGTTGGACGTCATATGCATCTTTAGCGTTAGAATCACCAGGACATGGTGTTGATTTTTACTTATTAGGATTACAGGTTTCAGGTCTAGGTACGTTGATAGCTGGGATTAACTTCCTTGTAACAATCATTAACATGCGTGCACCTGGAATGACTTACATGCGTATGCCATTATTTACATGGACTACATTTGTAGCTTCTGCACTTATTTTATTTGCTTTCCCTGCATTAACAGTAGGTTTAGCATTTCTAATGTTTGATCGTTTATTTGGTACTGCTTTCTTTAACCCTGCTTTAGGCGGTAACACTGTAATTTTCGAACATATCTTCTGGATTTTTGGACACCCTGAAGTATATATCTTAGTATTACCTGCTTTCGGTATCTTCTCAGATATTCTTCCGGTTTTTGCAAGAAAGCGTTTGTTCGGATATTCATCAATGGTATTTGCTACAGTTTTAATCGGTTTCCTTGGGTTCATGGTTTGGGCTCACCATATGTTTACAACTGGTTTAGGACCAATTGCAAATGCTATTTTTGCGGTAGCTACTATGGCAATCGCTGTACCAACAGGTATTAAAATTTTCAACTGGCTATTTACAATTTGGGGTGGATCTATTAAATTTACGTCCCCAATGGTATGGTCTGTAGCATTTATTCCTACATTCGTTATGGGTGGAGTAACAGGTGTAATGCTTGCTATGGCTGCAGCTGACTATCAATACCATGATAGTTACTTTGTAGTAGCTCACTTCCACTATGTAATTGTAGGTGGGGTAGTATTCTCATTATTTGCTGGTGCCATTTACTGGTGGCCAACAATGTTTGGTAAATTGTTAAATGAAAAATTAAACATGGTAACCTTTGTTTTATTCTTTACTGGTTTCCATTTAACTTTCTTTATCCAACATTTCTTAGGCTTAATGGGGATGCCTCGTCGTGTATTCACATTCTTACCTGGTCAAGGGTTAGATACAGGGAACTTTATTAGTACAATCGGTGCTTTCTTAATGGCAGCTGGAACAATTCTTTTACTTATTAATATTGTCTACACGGCAGTAAAGGGTAAAAAAGTTGGAAGAGATCCATGGGGAGACGGTCGTACACTTGAGTGGGCGATTTCATCACCACCACCTGAGTATAACTTTAAACAAACTCCACTTGTTCGTGGATTAGATGCTCTTTGGATTGAGAAGATGGAAGGAAATAAAGAAATGACACCAGCAGAACCACTTGGTGACATTCATATGCCTAACGGATCAATCCTACCGTTTATTATGTCATTTGGATTATTTATTGTATCATTTGGATTAATGTACCGTGAAGATTACAGTTGGGGACTTCCTGCGATCATTGTAGGTTTCATTATTACTTTCGCTTGTATGTTCTTACGTTCTGTTATTGATGATCATGGATATCATATCCATAAAGAGGACTTACTTAATGAAGATAAAGGAGGGAAAGCGTAATGGCATCTGTTGAAGAAAAATTAACAGCAGAAAATTTCCCTGCTTCGCCTGAAAAGTCAACCCTTGAAGGCAAAAATAAATTTACTGGCTTTTGGTTATTCCTTGGTGGAGAGACAGTACTCTTTGCAACTCTTTTTGCAACATTCTTAGCTTTAAGAGAATCTACTGCAGGTGGGGCTACCACACAAGAGTTATTTGAAATTCCTCTTGTATTTGCAGCAACGATGTTACTTTTAACATCAAGTTTAACTAGTGTATATGCAATGTACCATATGAAAAACTTCAATTTTGGTAAAATGCAACTTTGGTTAATCATTACTGTTCTATTAGGATTGGCATTCCTGATTTTGGAAATTTATGAGTTTAATCATTATGTCCATGAATTTGAATTCACAATTACTAGTAGTGCACTTGGATCTTCTTTCTACACGCTAGTAGGAACACACGGACTTCACGTTGCTTTTGGTCTATTATGGATTACTACCTTAATTGTTCGAAATGCAAAACGTGGCTTAAGTTTGTATAATGCACCTAAATATTATGTTGCAAGTTTATATTGGCACTTTATTGATGTTGTTTGGGTGTTCATTTTCACTGTTGTATACTTAATGGGAATGGTGGGATAAACTGATGGCAAATAATCATAATTCAACAAACCCTAAAGTAGATCTTGCTTATCGTCGTAAAAAAAATGCAGAGGATATGAAACATCAGGTTGTAACATTTGGCATGATGATTTTCTTAACAATTGTCGCATTTATTGCTGTAGGATATGATGGAATTGCTGAATGGTTCAAGATTCCTTTTATCATTACTCTTGCGGTTATTCAAGTCATTTTCCAGCTTTACTACTTTATGCATATGAGTCATAAAGGACATGAAACTCCAGCATTATTTCTTTTTTCAGGTGTAGGAGTTGCTGGCTTAACAGTTTTAGCTTTCGTTACGATCATTTGGTGGTAATGAAAACAATGAAGAGCAATTGGCGTATATGCTGATTGCTCTTTCTTTATTCGTTAATCCTTAAATACCCACTTAAACGGGATATAATTATTGGTTAGTTGTATATAAATAATTAAATTATCCCCTTAATAGCAAATGTATTTAGATATATATTAGGCTCTCTTAGAGTGTTATCATTAATAAACCTCTAATGTATTTGTCATAGAACGTTCATTGATACGCTATGAACTAAAAGTGTATAATAATCCTGAAAGACTAGCTTAAGGAGCTGACTTAAAGATGAGCTTTGATATATTTGGATTTCGTGCCTTGTGGAGTCCGTATTTTTTCATTGTTTTACTTGTGATTGTAGCCATCTATTTTTTGATCATTGGACCTTGGCGAACTAAGTTTAAAGATAGTTCTCCTGTTTCAAATAAACAAAAATTACTTTTTGTCACGGCTATACTGTTTATCTATATTAGTAAAGGAAGTCCTGTTGATCTTCTTGGGCACATTATGTTTAGTGCTCATATGACACAGATGGCAATATTATATTTAGTTGTACCCCCATTTATTATTTTGGGAGTACCGGATTGGCTATGGAGATCAATAATATATCGTCCAGTAATAAAGCCTATAATGAAAGTATTAACAAATCCAATAATAGCTTTAATTGTATTTAATGGAGTTTTTTCACTTTATCATGTTCCGCTAGTTTTCGATTTTGTGAAAACTGATTCATTGTATCACGCGATCATGACGACAGCTATTTTCATCGGTGCTATGTGTATGTGGTGGCCGTTATTAAATACATTATCAGATTGGAAATCGCTTACAGGTATAAAAAAAGTAGGATATATTTTTGCTGATGGAGTTTTATTAACACCTGCATGTGCACTTATTATTTTTGCTAATGATCCACTTTATTTAACTTATTCCGAGCCACAAGCATGGATTAATGCATTACAATTATGTGTTCCAGCTGATATGCTATCTGGATTAAATCTTACAGGTCCTGATATGTTTAATACATTACCACTTGTTGAGGATCAACAGCTTGGCGGAGTGTTGATGAAAATCATCCAAGAAATTGTTTATGGGACAATTCTTGCTTATATCTTTTTTAAATGGGCAGGTAATGAGAGACGAAGAGATGAACTTGAGTTGAAAAAGAACCTGTCTCCAGAACCAGTAAAATAATATATGAATTATTGGAGGCTGACATCTTATATCAGTCAGCCTTACATAAGTATTTTAAGTTATAAGAGAGGAAGAGACATGAATACATCACTACCGATTTTACCAACAATAAGTACCTCCTTTATCGTTATTAGTGCGATTTTTGTAGCAATTGGTTGGTACCTAATTAAACAACGAAAAATTGAAGCACATATGAAGGTAATGTTTTTAGCAGCTATATCAGCTATCATTTTCTTTGTTATATATGCTTCTCGCACGATTTTTATCGGCAATACAGCTTTCGGTGGACCAGATGAGTTAAAGATTTATTATACAATTTTTCTTATCTTCCATATAACATTAGCAACAATTGGAGCTGTACTAGGTATTATTTCTTTAATTACTGGTTATAAAAAGAACTATGCAAAACATCGAAAACTTGGTCCGGTAACAAGTATTGTTTGGTTTTTTACAGCCATCACTGGTGTTGCAGTTTATTTACTTTTATATGTTTTTTATCACGGTGGAGAAACAACGTCAGTCATTAAAGCAATCTTAGGGTTTTAAACATATTTTAAGGGTGGGTTAGAATAAAATGTTCTAAACCGCCTTTTTTTATTGTCTTGAAACAAGAAAAATATTGTTTAAGGTAACATATATGATAAGTGCGTAATCCACTTAGCATTTACTTCTTTTCATGATGTTAAAATCAATCAGAGGGGAGAGAATGGCTTGATTGAAATTTTAACAAACCGGTTAATGATTGTCCCATGTTCACTTGATATTGCAAAATCATTAGTATTTCATAGAAAAGAATTAGATAAACGTTCACCTATTGAAATCCCTAAAAGCTGGCCATCTTCATATGTACGAGGATTTTTACCTTTCTATATTGAGAGTTTGGAGAAGAAGGAAAAAGAATCTGAATGCGGATTGTGGATGATTATTATGTATGAGGACAAGAAAATTATTGGTGATATTTTATTGCAAGGAAATCCTTCTAAAGAAGGAAAAGTTCACTTATGTTACCATGTTGAAGATAAGACTTTAGACGAAACAATTGCATATGAAGCAGTTGATGCTTTTATTGATTGGCTAACGTATCAAATGTCTGTTAAGAAGGTTGTGATGGAGTGTGAGATGAATGAAACACATTCGATTAGACTATTTGAAAAGCTCGGTTTTATCTGCAAAGAAAAAGAAGGCCAGTTTTTAATGTGGGAAATCCAAAAAGATGAATAGCTTAATGTTTTGGCTGAAATAGGTTTTTAAAGTGTTTTTCTATTTCAGCTATCTTAAAGGAGATTTTTATAAACTACATAATCATGAGGTAGTTTAGAGTCATTCCGTTTTAAAAAGTCTTAGTTTCAAGCTTGTTTTTTCAGAGATGTGTAAAAAGACAATGCCTTTTATAAAGTGAAGGAAAGTTGATTACTGAATAAAACAAAAAAGAAAGAGCATGGGCTCTTTCTTTTTATAATTTAAATTTAATTTTGATTAAACCTGCTTCTCTTGCTGAATTGTAAACAATTAAGATCATTGGACCAATGAAAAATCCAAGCACACCAAATAATTTTAACCCTAAATACATGGAAATTAATGTGGCAAGAGGAGATAATCCAATATGAGTTCCCATTACCTTTGGTTCAATTGTTCTTCTAATAACTAAAAGGATTATGGTTAAAACACCGAGTTTTGCTGCTATTGCCATATCACCAGTAACCAAATGATATAGAGTCCATGGTCCCATAATAATAATGGATCCTATTAATGGGATTACATCAATAATCCAGATAATTAAAGACATAATTAGTGCAATTTCAGGTGCAATAAACAATAAACCAATTAAAGATGCAACAAAAATGATAATACTAACTAAAAATTGTGCTTTGATAAATCCCATCACAACGTAAGTTAAGCGGGAAATCATAAAAGTTACTTTTTCAGCTGTTTTATCTGTTAAATAAGAGTATGCTTTTGTTTTTAATCTAGGTAACTCCAGCATAAATAAAAAAAGAGCAATTAAATAAACGATTAAATTTACTAAATAGTTTGGTATGTTTGTAAAAATTGCCTTTACATTCTCAATGTTTACAGAGCTTGTTAATTCTAATCTGGTCTTTTGTAAAAAACTTGTTACTTGGTTACTAACCTCTTCAACAAAGATTGGTGGAAGATCTTGGGCAGTATTTGAAATATCATCTTCAAAGTTTTCCCAAACCTTAGTAATCTCATTTATATAGGATGGAGCATTATCTGCTATTTGAACAACCTCTCCAACTACCTTAGTGGTTAAGATATAACCACTAACACTTATGAGAATTAGAAATAACAAAAACACTATTAAAACTGATAAGTGTCTGTTTAATGTTCCTCTCCGCTGAAGCAACCGGATAGCTGGTTCAAGAAATAGGGCAGTAATAAAAGCGACAATCAGTGGAACAGAAATTGGTAGAATGTAAAATAGGATTACACCCACAATGATAATTGATACAATTGTTAAGAGAATTCTTTTGTTTAAAATAGTGGTCAAATTTGTGCCCCTTTCTAAAGAAACATTTCTTATCTCATTATAGTACGAAACTCGATGAAAACAAAGAATTTTCAATCGCTTTAAAGGTGCAATAAGAACGTTTGGAAGCTATTTTTAAGGTGAAATAGCCTTTTAAAAATCGGTAGGAATGGGACCACTTTTACTTAGGTTAAATGTATATCCCTAAATTAATGTTTAGCTATAAAGTAAATAACAAAACTTTAATTTAAACAAAAATAAAAAAGCATGGACTAGTCCGGTGCTTTTTTATTTTTGTAGGTTTATTTATGCTTACTGAACCTTTTTTAATTCTTCAGATAATCTTTTTAATAGATTTTTACTAGTATCGACTACAGCTGATGGAAATACTTCTCCTTCACCGTACTCAACACCGTGAGGATAGTAGTGCTTGCCTAAAAGAGGAGTAATAAGCTTCATAACAGCATGACGTCCTCCAACATCTCCTTCAACAGCATAAGCAGGAACACGTAGATAGTAGATATCCCCTTTAGCTTCAATCTTACGATCGTAGGTAGCACGCTCATAATCCCATTGTCCCGCTCTTACTAACCCAAGATCGTCCATTATCTCATCTAAACGTGCAAGATCTATTGTAATTCCCTCTAAACCAGTGCCTTCAATTTTCATATGTAATTTCCCTCCTAAAGCCTTTTCACGTTATTTATTATAGCTTAAAACAACATAAAAGTTAAAGTGAAACTTTAACTCATTCATAGTTAGTTGAGCTTATTAAAAAAATATTATTGGAAAAAATATAAAAAAAGGAGGTATACACATGAGTTTGCAATTCACTCAGCGTAATATTCTACTATTTATCATGATTTGTATTTTGTTGTTATCTCCTCTTCAAGTGAGAGCAGAGGAATTTAATCACACAGTCAAAAAAGGGGAAACTTTATGGAGTATTGCTCAATCTTATCAAGTCGGATTATCAGAAATTCTTGCCTCGAATCGTCATATAGATAATCCTCATTTAATTTTCCCAGGACAGAAGCTGCATATTCCACAATTAAACGAAATTAAATTAATAGAAAAGCAAGTAATTACTTTAACAAACCTGGAAAGGAAGGATGCTGGTCTCCCACCATTACAGACCAATTGGGAGCTTTCCCGGGTTGCAAGATTTAAATCAAAGGACATGAAAGAGTTGAACTATTTTAGCCATGATTCACCAACATATGGCTCTCCCTTTACGATGATTAATAACTTTAATATTTCTTTCCGAACAGCAGCTGAAAACTTAGCAGCAGGTCAGAGAACCCCAAAAGAAGTAGTAAGTGCATGGATGAATAGTCCGGGACATCGTGCTAACATACTTAAAAAGGAAGTTTCGGAAATTGGAGTAGGGTATGTTAATGGAGGTGAGTATGGCCACTATTGGACACAAATGTTTATTAGCAGGTAAAGTGTTATATAATTTATTTGTAACAACTTTCTTACTAATTATTTGATACAATTAAAGTTATCAAAAAGTTTTAACATTAAGTTTCCAGGGTAATAATGATAAGACAGTTTAGGGCTTCTAGAACAATTATTGTGCATACTTGTTCATTTAAAGTAGAAAGAGAATAACAAGTATGTTGTCTCATATAATGAAAGAAATGGGAGAAGCATAAGGAGGAGGTTTTTTCACTGCATATACTGATTCGGAGCATTTTAATTTTTTGTATTATTTTTGTTAGTTATACGTTATTTTTTCATTATGGAAAATATACTCCAAATGAACAACTTAAAGAAGAGAATGTTCAAATATCAAATGAAGAATCAACGAATTCTGAAAAACAAGTTGCTGAAGGTGAAACAGCTCCAAATGAGGGTTTATTATCATTTATGGAGAAATCATCTGAAGAAATCACTGCAATACTAGGTGAGCCTGACCGTATCGATCCCTCTGCTTATGATTATGATTGGTGGATTTACGAACAAGAAGACAATCAATATATACAGGTGGGAGTTTTAAATCAAAGGGTCGTATCAGTTTATGGAATAGGAAAAGAATTAAACGCTAAACCGTTTGTGATTGGACAACCTATTCAAGAAGTCTTTAAAATACAACCTGTTTCATCTAGTTTATCACTAGAGTATGAAGGTAATTCATATCGTTTTGAATTTTCGGAGGAAGATATGAATACCAGACCAACAGTAAAAATAGGTGATGTGTTTGTGCAGTTATATATTGATAAATTTGACGGAATTTTATCAAGCATTCGGGTGATAGATGCTGAGACATTTATCAAACAACGCTCCTATGAGGTTACATACAGAGGTGAGCTCATTGAACCAAAAGAAATAAGTGAAGATAAATGGGAAAAGATTGAAGCTGGTGCTGAACAACAGATCTTGTCAATAACGAATATGTTAAGAGCAAGGCATGGTTTATCAGCTGTTCAGTGGCATGAAGATACGTCAAAGGTTGCTTTTTTACATAGTAAAGATATGAAAGAGAATGAATATTTTTCTCATGAATCGCCAACAGAAGGTACTCTTGTTAATCGTCTTGCACAATTGGATATCAAGTATCAGATGGCAGGTGAAAACATAGCTGCTCAATATGTAGACGCTATTGCAGCAAGTGAAGGGTGGCTAAACAGTAAAGGTCATCGTGATACTATGCTAAACGAGGAATTTACACACTTAGGAGTTGGAGTAGACGGTCTTTATTATACACAGAATTTTATTACAAATTGGGATTTAAACCAATAAACATAGTAACAAGCAAGACCCTTTTTCTTTGTTGGCAAGGGTCTTGTTTAATTTAATTTACTTTACGATACGCTCTTCTTTCAGCATAGCTAATGCAAAGCGCGCACACATAAATCTCTTGACCAATATCATTGAGATAAAATAAACCTTTGTTATTCTTCTTATTACATATTTTACATTGCTTTTTCAGAAAAAACTTTTTCATCTCACTCACCCATAATTATGTTCTATTAATAATAAAAAAACTTGCTGTACTATGTGCAATTAATGTTCCGTCATCACGAAAAACTTTTCCTTCCGTAACAACCGTTTTATTGCCTTTATGAATCATCCCGGCAACACATGTCAGTTCCTTGCCAACCCCTGGAGCCACATAGTTAATTTTAATTTCAGTTGTAACGGCTGCTTTATCAGGGGGGAGGATATGATGGACAAGCCCTCCCATAGCTGAGTCTAATAAAGTAGCGGTTATTCCGCCATGTACTATGTTTAGTGCATTCTGAATAATTGGTGTGTTTGGAATGGTAATTTTAAATTCATGTTCCTTGTACTCGCCCTCAGCATGGAGAAGCGCACCTATGTAGGAACCTTTTTCATGAAATTGCTTTTTCTTCAATCCATTAAGTAGAAGTTCTAAAACATATTGATCCTCTTCATTTGCATTTTGTAAAACTTCGGAACTTAATTTTAATAATTCATCCTTTGTCATACTGTTACCCTCTCCTTTTTAGATAGTGATATTTTACCAAAAATTTGTTACATTTAGTTATTTTTCTAATAATAAATAGATTTACTTTGTTTTATTTTTTTCTAAATATGGGCGAACAGTCTAATGGTTTCTTAAATAAGATATTATAGGCAAATGTATCAATGAGGTGAGAATAATGACATCTAAAAAAACGCATCCATCTGTACAACAATTTAAGGAATTTGTTAAAAAACATCCCAAACTTGTTCAAGAAGTCCGTAAGGGTAATAAAGAGTGGCAGGAAGTGTTTGAAGATTGGTATTTACTTGGAGAAAATGATATTGTTTGGAAACAGTATAAAGGAGATCAGGCAGAGGATTCTTCTGAAAAGGAAACAAAAAGTAAATCTGATTTTATGACACAAATATTTTCAGCTGTTAAGCAAATGGATATGGATACTGTAAACCATCATATTAACAACATGAGTAGTACTATTTCTACCATTCAAGGTCTTTTCGATCAGTTTGGTGGTTCAAAAGGCTCTAATCAAAAGTCTGCAACAGCAAGTCAGCATCCCTTTTCATTCAGAAAGGATTAGTGACCAAATCGTGACTCCGAATGGAGGAGAATGATGAGAAAAGAAGTTCAAGATTATATATTTGCAAATGATGAACGAAAGAAATTTGTACGTGAACAACCATATTGGTATAGGAAACTGTCAAGAAACCCTAATGATATAAACGATATGGAAATTAGTATGATGAACTATTATCAAAAGACAATTCCTCATAAAGTACAGCAGTTTTCAAACTCGATACAAATGGCGTCGATGATGGTAGCAATGTTTCAATCTATGAGACAGCAGGATTAGAATGGTGATTAACACTTACAGGCAAGGTGATTAGTTATAATTGCCTGCCTGTTTTTTTTATCTCCTTACATAAAGAGACATCTGAAAAGTATTCATGAATTTCTACGCCTCTGTAAACACTAAGAAAAAGGAGGCAGATAGGATGAAGCGATTTTTTTGTACGGTTTTTTTATTAGGTATTGTCACTGGATGTGTTGAAGATAAACCAAGACCAGAAGGAAACTTAGAGGTTGTACCTCTTCAAGTGGTGAACCATTCATTTGAGGCAATGGAAGTGATAAATCAACAGCGTAAAATGAATATATCTGTTAAACATCATATAAGAGATCAAGATGTTTATGTAGAATGTTATATACCTTCATTTACCTTTAAAGAAAAAGGAGGAAAAAAGGTAGATGGTGAGGGTCATTTACAGTTATCTGTTGATGGCAAGGTTGTTGATCATATTCAAACGGCTGCTTTTGTTATAAAAGGATTAGAAAAAGGAACCCACACATTTGAAATAGAGGTTGTTCATAATGATTCTACTAGCTATGAACTAAAAAAATCATGGAATGCTACCATTCAATAAATAAAAGGATTATCATGTTAATATTTTAAATTTCTCATTTGACGATATTCATGATAGAATGATTATCGGAGGTGCATATACTCTATGTTTGCTACACTTGAGAGCACATTATTAGTAGATCAAGCTGAAGAACTTGCTAACTTGGTACTTCAATCAGAGACTGTTGAGGAGTATCGTCGTAGTTTCAATATATTAAAAAAAGATCAAGAAGCTCAACAACTAATTCAGGAATTTACTAAGATTAAGGACCTGTACGAAGATGTTCAACGTTTTGGTAAATATCATCCTGATTATCGTAAAATTACAAAAGATTTGCGTGATATTAAGCGTGAGGTAGATTTGAACGAAAGTATATCTAATTTTAAGAAGGCTGAGAATGAAGTACAATCTCTTCTTGATGAAATTAGTGTGCAAATCGGTCAAGCTGTTTCCATCCATGTTAAAGTTCCTACAGGTAACCCATTTTTTGAATCTAGTTGTGGCGGGGGATGCGGATCTGGTGGAAGTTGTGGGTGTAAGGTATCCTAAAACGAGTATTACTGCTCGTTTTCTTTTTTTGCTAAAATGTACAGATGATTAAAATAATACAGATTTAACTGACATTTTTTAAAAATTAGCTTATACGAGTTAATTTCATAATAATAACTCTTAAATCAAAAAACGAACATTTTTCTTCATCCGGAACTTGTTAATAAACAATACACGGATAAAAATACTAATAAAGGTGAAATTCATACGTTTTTTGGTAACAAATGATACATTATGAAATTGATTCATACAAATATTGTTTATAAAATGAAAATTTGCTAGACTTTTTATTGGAAATAATGATGTTACTAATGTTGTTTAGATAACCTGAGGGAGACAAGAGTATGTTTGAAAAGCGTCAAGGGATAGTTGTTTGGCTCCATACATTAAAACAATTAAAAATGCTTAGAAAATTTGGGAATGTTCATTATGTTTCAAAAAAATTAAAATACGTTGTCCTGTATTGTAATATGGATGTAACAGAGCAAACGATTCAAAAGCTCTCTTCCTACTCCTTTGTTAAACATGTTGAGCCCTCTTACAAACCCTTTCTAAAGCTGGAATTTGAATCAAAAATTGATAAAGCAAAAGAATATGATTACAAAATTGGCTTGTAGTTATTAAACTGCATCCAAAAAAGGCTGACAATAGTGTCAGCCTTTTTCCATTTGTTGAAAGTAAGGTCGTAAGATCGTAGTGACCAGTTTTAAGGGTGAATGATATGCTATTGAAGAGGAGGGATAAGATGGTTTAGTCTTAAAATCCCAATCAGATATTGGTAGTAAAGATCAGTTTCATTAAACATACTTGATGGTTTAACATCAAACGAAATAATATTCTTCTGCAATGTTTTAGCCAATTCATTAAATAAATCATATCGTTTGTTTTCTAATTGGTTCGGATTAGGTATCCCTTCCCTACATATATATAAGGCTTGGAAATTCCCCGGATCAGTAGGCTTCATAATTACCACAACGGAAGTAACATCTTTGTCATTCAATTTTGTATGTAAAGCTAGTAAATGAGTTACTCGATGTTTATTAGCCATTGCTGTTTCAATTAACTCATAAATATCAGAATAACCCTCACCTAATTCAATAAAACGCTGTATCATAAAAACTTCCCCCTGAAAAAAATTTAACAATATTTCATTTAACCGATCCAACTATAACATGTAAATAGTAAAAAGAGAAGTTGGATAGTAGCTTATATGTTTTCTTGAAAAACATGGATTTTCAGCTAGTACTAATCCTAAATCCTTAGTCCAGTCTATAAATTCCTATTAAAAAAACCCTACAGAAATTAATCTGTAGGGTCCTTCAATACCTTTTATACTAAAGGCTGAAGGCAAAGGGAGAGGAGAAACCGGAGGAAGAACTTATGGGGAAACGTAAGTCTTCTCCGCGGTTGGCAACAACATCAACGAATCGATGTTGTTACTAATCATTATCACCAAATGGTTAATCAGTATACATCATTATGTAATTTTTTCTTAACTTTTTATCCAACTGCAATTCAAAAAGAGAGAACTTGAGGATAAGAGTATAGGAAACAATATTAATTGAAGAAAATATTACTAATAAGTTTAGATATTGTAACAAACTGAAGGCCTATGGTAGGATTAAGTGAAAACTTTAAAAAATCATGTTTTTATCTTTATTTATATCATGTAAAATTAAAAAGTAGTGGTGAACGTAATGAGAGTAGTATCTGGAAACTATAAAGGGAGACAGCTTAAAGCTGTACCTGGAACAACAACAAGACCAACAACTGATAAAGTTAAGGAAGCTATTTTTAATATGGTTGGTCCATATTTTGATGGGGGCTTAGCGTTAGATTTATTTGCCGGTAGTGGAGGGTTAGGAATTGAAGCACTTAGTCGGGGAATTGAACGCTGTATCTTTGTTGATCGTGAGCCAAAAGCGATACAAACAATACATAAAAATTTAGAGATTTGTCAAGCTACCGAATTTGAGGTATATCGTAATGATGCAGAAAGAGCATTAAAGGCTATAATAAAAAGGGAGTTACGTTTTCAATTAATCTTGTTAGATCCACCGTATAAGCAACAAAAATTGAAAGCGCTTTTAAAAATGATAAGTGAAAATGGTTTATTAGACAAAAACGGTTTTATTGTTACCGAGCATGGTTCTGACATAGTACTTACTGAAGAAGTTGAGGAACTTGTTCAAGTAAAACAAGAAACCTATGGTACGAGTTCAATTACAATTTATAGTAACAAGGAAGCAATTGGGGAGGATGAATAAATGGGTAGTATTGCAGTATGTCCAGGTAGTTTTGACCCTATTACTTATGGACATTTAGACATTATCAAAAGAGGAGCAAAAGTATTTGAAGAGGTATATGTTTGTGTCCTAAATAATGCTTCAAAACAACCATTGTTTACTGTGGATGAACGATGTGAGCTTATCCGGGAAGTGACCAAAGAAATGCCAAATGTCATTGTAGAATCATATCGTGGTCTTCTTATTGATTATGTTCGAGAAAAAAATGCACAAGCCATTTTACGTGGCTTACGTGCAGTTTCAGATTTTGAATATGAAATGCAAATTACTTCCATGAACAGAGTACTAGATGAGAATATTGAAACATTCTTCATGATGACAAACAACCAATATTCCTTCCTAAGTTCGAGTATTGTTAAAGAAGTTGCAAAATATAAAGGAGATATTTCTGAATTGGTACCAGAAGTTGTAGAAAAGGCACTTAAAACTAAATTTGTAAATGAATAAAAGGTGAAAAGGTGAGGGAGCTCCTCACCTTTTTTAGATATTTGAGTATTGTTTTATGATAACTTCGTGAAAACATTCCTTTTTCCATAAAGAATGATATATAGCAATAAAGATGCTAATGTAATGATGGGACCAGTATGGATAACTATTTCCCAATAGATTTTTGCCCATTCGGGTCCATTTGTCATTAAAATAACTGGTAAATCACTCGTATTGTGAGCTTGTAGATTCAAGTACAATGGCTTGAACAACAAGTAAGCAATGAACGAAGAATAAAAACCTTGCAGAATTCTAGCGATGAAAAAGGGCTTAAATCTAATATCAGTGTCAGCTAAAATACTTGCAACTTGGGCCTGTATTGATAATCCTCCAAAAGCTAAAATGAAGCTTGCAATCATTACTTTATCTAAAAGATTTGCATTGGTTTCGCTCACTAACTGATTGCCTAGAGTAATTTCAAAGATGCCGGTAATAAGAGGTACGCTTAAATCAGTAGCGATGTGGAAAAATGCTAAAAATCCAGAGAAAATAAGACCGATTATCTCCGTAACAGAAATGATGGCTAAAATTTTATTGAATACCGAGAAAAGGATAATAAATCCGCCAATCATTAGTAATGTTTGAATTGATGATATGACGGCATCTCCAAGCATTTTTCCTAATGGCCTGGTTTCACTCACTCTTGTAGCATGCAGCTCCTTAAGAGCAATTGAAAGAGGTGAAAAGAAGGACTTCTTTTTCTTCGGTTGAATGACTGAATCGGATCCTCCATAAAATCTCATTGTCAATCCAACACCTAAATTCCCTAAATAATGTGATGCAGCTAATAATATACCAAGTGAAGGATTGTCAAAAAAACCAACTGCAACGGCACCAAAAATAAATAAAGGGTTTGAAGAACTTGTAAATGATACAAGCCGCTCTGCCTGAACTGTGGTTAGTTGTTTTTCCTGCCTCATTCTTGCCGTAAGTTTTGCTCCAGCTGGATTACCTGAAGCCATCCCCATTGCCCATACAAAACCACCTACACCCGGAACTCGAAAAATTGGTCTCATCAGTGGCTCTAAAAGAACTCCAATAAATTTGACAACACCAAAACCAATAAGAAGTTCGGAAACAATAAAAAAAGGAAGAAGTGATGGAAAAACTACTTCCCACCAAATTGATAGTCCCCTTGTTGATGCATCAAGAGACTCCTTAGGATTAAGAATAATGGCAACTGTTAAGCCGCTAATAAAAATAGCTAAGATAATTGTTTTAAGTTTTGAAAGACTCAAAATGTGACGCCTCCTAAATTAAACACACATGTATGAAAATAAGGATCATACAGCTTTTCCAAACAATTGTACAATCCTTACTAATTCAATATACGTGAATAGGTGGACATTTTAGACCATAAGAATGTCATAGGAGCTTAAATAAACACTGGGGTACACTCCATAAGTATTTTCTCTAACAGAACCCTAATTATAGTCAGAGACCCTGGTGCAGTGAAGATCAAGGTTTAAATGTAGCAACTTGCTTAAATATAAATCAGTTGCGAAATATTACTAATAAGGTAATCATATATTTTATTCTATTCCAGTGAAAAAGGAGGAACTCTCCTTGAAAAAAGAACCCAAAATCGGACTAGCGCTTGGCTCAGGAGGTGCAAGAGGATTTGCTCATTTAGGAGTATTAAAGGTTTTAAAAGAAAATGGTATACCAATTGATTTAATAGCCGGTAGCAGTATGGGAGCGGTCGTTGGAACCTTGTATGCAGCAGGAACGAGTATAGAACGACTTTATCAGTTTGCATTAGCGTTTAAGAGGAAATATTATTTAGATTATACCGTACCTAAAATGGGGTTTATTTCAGGAAATCGTGTAAAAGAGCTTATTCGGTTATTTACACACCAAAAAGACTTTCATCAATTAAATATTCCTGTTGCAGTTGTTGCAACTGATTTATATGATGGGAAAAAGGTTATATTTAAAGAGGGGCCAGTTGCAGATGCTGTCCGTGCAAGTATTGCCATACCAGGAATTTTTGTACCTGAAAAGATAGATGGAAGGTTGTTAGTGGACGGTGGAGTTGTTGATCGGGTGCCCGTTTCGGTTGTAAAGGAAATGGGTGCTGATATCGTCATTGCTGTAGATGTGTCACATGTAAAAAGGAATGAAGACATTACATCAATTTTTGATGTTATTCTCCAAAGCTTAGATATTATGCAAGATGAACTAGTTCATCACAGGGAAATAGCATCTGATGTGATGATAAGGCCACATGTTGAACAGTATAGTTCAAGAGCTTTCACGAATATTAAAGAAATCATTGAGATTGGGGAAACAGAAGCTCAGAAACATGTAGATAAAATTCAAGATCTTATCGTAAAGTGGAAGGAGACAAATTTTTAATGAAGAATAAATCACTGCTTAGATCTAGTCTAATTGTTTTAATTATTATCCTTATCATATCCTTCATTAAACTTCCGTACTACATTACTCAGCCAGGTATGGCATCTGAATTGGAACCAATTATTAAGGTTGAAAATGGTGATGAAAATGAGAAAGGAAGTTTTTCTTTAACAACTGTCCGCTTCGGCAGGGCAAACCCTTTTACATATATATGGGCCAAGCTTCAAGACTACCATTATATCCATCCATTAGAAGATATTAAAAGAGAGGATGAAACAGATAAAGAGTACTTTAACAGACAATTACATATGATGGAGGTTTCACAAGAATCTGCCATAACAATTGCCTATCAAAAAGCAAACAAAAAGGTAGAGTATACATTTCATGGAATATATGTTGATGGAATAATTAAGGAAATGCCTGCAGGAAGTATATTAGAAGTTGGAGATCGCATATACAAGGTAGATAATAAAGAATTTCAAACAGCTGAAGAATTTATAGAATATGTTAGTCAGAAAAAAGAAGGAGAAGAAGTAACAATCACATTTGAACGTGAAGGGAAACAGGACCAAGCTACGCTGCCATTAACGTCATTCCCTAATGATCCCGATAAAGTAGGGATTGGAATATCGTTAGTGACAGATCGACAATTAGATGTAGACCCTGATATTGAATTGAAAACTGAGGAAATTGGTGGGCCTTCAGCTGGTCTAATGATGTCACTAGAAATTTATAATCAATTAACTAAAGGTGATTTGACCAAAGGTTACGAAATAGCTGGGACAGGAACAATTAGTTCGTCAGGGGAAGTAGGACCTATTGGTGGTATTTCGCAGAAAATTGTCGCAGCAGATCGACAAGGAATTGACGTATTCTTTGCTCCTAATGAAAAAGACAGCCCAACATCAAATTATAAAGAAGCCATTGAAACAGGTGAAAACATACAGACTAAGATGGAGATTATTCCGATAGACACTTTTGATGAAGCGGTAGAATATCTACTAAACTTAGAGGAGAAAGGATGAATTTTATCCTTTCTCTTTCTTTATTAAAAAATAATAACCCTCAAAACGGAAAGAGGTACAACTTAGGTATTGAGATTAAAGGAAGTTATTCTATGGCTTGTATTATCTCACTCTAATGGGTGGAGTGGAGAACTCTTCTTTTAATCGTTTCGTTCGAATTGGTTCATTATAAATCATTTGATAGGCATGTGCAGCTTTAATATCTAAATCCAGCAATGGATGGTCAAAGGAAGTAACTTTAGATAGTAGCGGCAGCATTAATTGTTTTTTTATATGACTTAAATAAGCCTGACCTTCTGAAGACATACCTAGAAGTCTAATATATGGTGACGTTTGGCCTTCATTCATACATTTCATTTGTTCTTTTGTTGTGTTAGTTAATAGATGAGTACATAGTCTTTGAAGTCTTGTCCATGTATAACGTTTTGTTTTTAACGATTCCATAAACTCTTGGAAACTTGAAGAACTTTGAATGAATCTTTTTATTCTATGCTCTAATCCTTCTTCAACTTCGTAGATTGAACCGATTTCCTCGGTTGTCATCGTCATAATCCGATATTTTAATAAATGAAAGTAAAGTTCCCAACGGTGTAAGTGATAATTCTTTTTATTTTCTTGCAGGAATTGTAAAGTGACTTCAGGTACATAACTTTGAATGGGATGATTTTCTGAAAACAATGCTTTACGAATACTAGTTGCACTTGCAATTGTAGGTGATCGAAACTGCTGATCATGATATCCTGCAGAGGTACGTTTTATTGTTAAAGGCTTTATTTTTGAATGCTGCTGAAGAATTGCGCGAACATAATAAAACCCTAAAATATTATTAGGTAATGAAAGATCTAATAATTCTTTATCACCGTTCAAATTTTTGTATGCCAGAGTTAATGCCTTCGGATAACTAACCCCAGTTTTTACATACTGTTGAATTAAGTCTTCATACTCTGCTTTGGATTGTTCTAGAAAATGATTTGTAGAAATAAAAGGATTGATATCTCCTAATTCACTGCCAAAGCATAAATAATCACAACCTAGAGCATCAAGAATAGATACAGCACCACTAGCAAATGTTTCAGCCTTTTGTGTTGCAAATGCGTAAGGTAATTCTACAACAAGATCAACACCACAATATAAGGCCATTTTTGTACGAGTCCATTTTGATACAATTGCTGGTTCGCCCCTTTGCAGGAAATGACCACTCATTACAGCAATTACAACAGAAGCATTTGACTTTTTAATCGATTCTCTCAAGTGATATAAATGACCATTATGAAATGGATTATATTCAACAACTAGACCTACTACACTCATGTAATCACCACTCTTTTTCATTCTACTATTTTCATATGGATAATTTTTATAATATTATAGGGTATAAAGAACAATCTATAAACCTTTGGAAGGAAATTAACATGTAAGTTAGGAGATAAATAATCATGATTTCAGAGTAAGCAATAAATTTAAGGTGAAAATATATAATAAACTATAGCTCTAAAAACGAAAAGTAAGCTTGATATTTCAACACAAATTTTAAATAGGGTATCGATATGATTAAAGATGGTTTTGTTTTGAAAATATAGGTTTATCATGTATACTTACACTGTAAAGAAAAAATATTGACAAATATAATTGCGAAGGCTATAATTACCTTTGTTGCCTTGAGGTGATACGATTTGAAATGGACAATTAGTCAACTACATCAATTACAAAGCAAGGGATTAAAATTTGATGAAGAAATTGATTTAAGCGAATGGGTCAAAAGTCAATCTGACATTCGTGATATTTCGCCAGTAAATGTTAAAGGAAGAGCCGATATAAGCTCCACTAAAGTAACATTCCATCTGTCAATTTCAGGTTCAATGGTTTTACCTTGTTCACGAACATTAGTGGATGTTCCGTATCCATTTTTAATTGATACAACGGAAACATTTTTATTAAAACCCGCAGACTATGAAACGTCAGAGGATTTCTACTTACCAGAGGGTGAAATCGTTGATTTAACTCCTATAATAAAAGAAATTCTTCTTGTAGAAATTCCGATGCAGGTATTCTGTGATGATGTAAGAAATGAAGAAGGAGCAGCTCCACAATCTGGTAAAGACTGGGAAGTTATTGCTGAGGAAGATCAGCAAAACAAGGTTGATCCACGATTGGCTGGACTAGCTAAATTCTTCGAAAATGAAGAAAGCTAATGATTTTTTGAATAGCTTAAAAAGCAAATGAGCTGATGCATATTGTATCGGTCTCACAAATGCGTAATGCTCTTTAAGGAGGTGGGAATAATGGCTGTACCTTTTAGAAGAACTTCTAAAACGAGAAAACGACTACGTCGTACACATTTTAAATTACAAGTACCTGGTATGGTAGAATGCCCAAACTGCGGTGAAAGCAAACTTGCTCACCGTGTATGTAAAGCATGTGGAACATACAAAGGAAAAGATGTTGTAAGCAAATAATAATTTGTTTCAACGAGGCGTAAGGACATTGTTCCTTACGCCTTTTATTTTTGTTTAGGAAATTATAACCCTCTTTAATTGAAGATAACGCTTCGACATCCAGCTCCAGTAATCTGATTTTTTGGCAAAAAAGTCAGATGCCTAACCTCTAAGGTCATAAGCCAATTTAGAATATCAGGCCAAAAAACGCCTTCTATTCTAATCGTCTTATTTCGGTCGGCTAGTTTTTCAATCATAAAAAAAATTTTTTGTTGTGTTGCATTTAAAAATTTTATCTAATAGATAATAAGAGACCTAAAGCAACAAAGAGTATTTTTCCTGAGTTTAAATTTTTAAATGGGAGGGTATGGAAGAATGAGTAAGTTAATTGTAAGTGAAATTGAGGATGGTTTGGTTGAATTACGTCTAAACCGACCGATTAAGCATAATGCTATAGATTACGAAATCATGGATGAAATAAAGAGAAATTTACAGTCACTTAAAACAAAAAAGAGCTTAAGAGCATTAATATTAACAGGAGAAGGAGATAAAGCGTTCTGCTCCGGTGGTGATGTTAAAGCATTTCAGCACCTTAAAACAAGGGATGAAGCATATTTTATGCTATCTAAAATGGGTGATGTTCTTTATGAACTCATGACTTTTCCTTTACCTACATTCGCTATAATAAACGGTATTGCTTTAGGTGGAGGGTGTGAAATTGCAACTGCATGTGATATTCGAATTGCGAGAAAAGGTGCCACTCTTGGCTTTATACAAGGTCAATTATCTATTACTACAGGTTGGGGTGGTGCAACACTGTTATATGAAAAGCTTTCATACGAGCATGCGATTTCCTTTTTATATTCAGCAAAAAAAATATCATCTAACGATGCGGAACATATGGGGTTTGTACAAAAGACTGTTTCTGATGAAAATTATAAAGAACAAAGCTATTCATTTATTAAAGAATCGCTAGTTAAAGACCCAAATGTTTTGAGAGCTTATAAAGCAGTGAAGGTTAGTCAATGGGAGCAATCGAATTTATATTCACGTATGATGTCAGAGATTAATCGTTGTGCAGAGCTCTGGTCTTCTGAGGAGCATCATCATGCAGTATCTGCCTTTCTTACAAGAAAAGGGAAGAGCTAATAAAGCTCATAATCATTACATACAATTTCTACCATTTCCTTCTGTATGATGGTCTATTTAATTGTGTGATTCATTCCTTATTAAGCATCTTCATTCCCGTCCTATTATCACCTTTTTCTAATGTAATAGAGTGTATTTAGTCTATCTACTCTACTAGCTGCATATGTATAGAAAAAAAGTGACTATTGGAGGGAATTTAAATGACAACTACGCGTCAAGATGCATGGACACATGATGAAGATTTATTATTAGCAGAAGTGGTATTAAGGCATATTCGAGAAGGTGCAACACAGCTGGCTGCGTTTGAGGAAGTAGGTCGTAAATTATCTCGTACAGCGGCAGCTTGTGGATTTAGATGGAACTCTCATGTTCGTAAACAGTATAAAACTGGAATCGAGGTTGCAAAAAAACAAAGAAAAGAGTTGCGAACTCTTAATTCACAGGAAAAAGTAGAGGAGCAAAAGGAAGTTAATGTAAAAGAGACTGCTTTAGAGGTGGAACATACAGAATCAACACAACCCACTCAGTTATCTGAACCAACTCAATCAAACCAACCTAGTACTAATTCGAAAAATGCTATTAAGGATCTTATTTCGTTCCTTCAGCAATATGAAGATGCCCCTTCTATAAAGGAGGTTCAAGAAGAGAATCTCCAATTAAGAAATAAAATTCAAGAATTACAAAATGAAGTTGAAAAGCTAAAAGATGAAAAGCAGTCTTTAACTAATCATTTGCAGGTTGTCGAAGAAGATTACCGCGCGTTAATTGAAATAATGGATCGAGCAAGAAAAATGGTTATTTTACAAGAGGATGAAAGAAGTAGGAAAGTTAAATTTCAGATGGATAAAAATGGTAATCTAGAAAGAGTGGAAAAGTAAAAAGGTTCATCTTATTATAAAAATGAAAACAGCTCATGAAGGATCATTTTCCTTTCATGAGCTGTTTTTTTGAGTTAGCATTAAAAAGTTTATTCTTGAATAGTAACGCCACTTGGATACCAAACTAAAGGGTTTTCCCCTTTATCCCGATCCATATCGTATTTTACAGGCTCAAATTGCATTTTTGACCAAAAATCACTGGATTTCACTCTAGGGTTTGTTTTGATTGGTAGGTTAAATGATTTTGCGTATTCCACTAACGCTCTACCATAACCCTTTCCTTGATAATTTGGTAATACTTCGAGTTTCCAAAGTTCTAAATAATCCTGTTTAGGTTCAAAATATTGATCAAATTTCATGTCAACACGGTATAAGCTCATTCTTGCCACCAGCTTGTCACCGTAATAAATCCCATAAAACGGTGAATCACTGTCATTTTCAATAATATTTGATTGAAGATCTTCTAACATTGAAAGTTCTTGAATACCATATTCTCTGAATTTTTTAAATTCTTCCAGGGTTTTGTAATTAACTAATAATTTCTCAACTTTTAACATACCTTTTCCCCCTTGGTGCAAATTCTACAATAATAAAATTACATTCACATGATAAAAAGACTAGTTCAGAGTGTTTGTTGTTTGATTATTTATAAATCCTATAATCTTCAAAGCAGCATTATTTTGACAACAAATCTTTTAATGTAAGTCTTTATAAGATATTGTTATTATACCATGATGAGTGTGAATAGTGGTATGATTTAGTTAACGCTTACACAAAATTAGCTAGAATTGTCAATTAGGCAAAATTCTAGTAAAAATACTGTTGGTTTTGTTATGATATTGATTAAGAGTGAACGATTTGTTAAGTATATATTGGCTTTAAGGGGCCTTATTTCAGAAGGTGAAGTTTATGGAAATTGGAATTATTGGTTCTGGATCATTAGGGTTACTTTATTCATTTTACCTTTCAGAAACCAATAAAGTTACTTTATATACCAGACGGGAAGAACAAGCAAATAAAATAAATAAACATGGTATTACTTTGGTTCAAGGAAATACAGAAATAACGAAGAAAGTGGAAGCATCATATGAGAAGAATTATAAAGAGCCAGTATTAATAATCACTGTTAAACAATACAGTCTCAACTCCATTATCGATACTTTAACAGGGCTTTCTCCACGAACCATTATATTTCTTCAAAATGGCATGGGGCATTTACGTTTTCTGAATCACTTGTCACATCATAATCTTATATTGGGTGTATCTGAGCATGGAGCATTAAAAGTGAGTGATTCTGTTGTACATCATACAGGAAGTGGAATAACAAAAATTTCAATGTATAAAGATTGTGAAATGGATGTAATGAACCAATTAATAAGAAATCAATCAGAAGTTTTTCCTTTTATACATAAATCTGATTGGGAAACAATGCTGAAAGAGAAATTAATTGTCAATGCTACCATTAACCCTCTAACAGCACTTTTTAGAGTCAAAAACGGAGAGCTTTTAACAAACCCTTATTTTCATAAACTTTTTTATGAACTTTTTGAAGAAGTGGCCGATCTACTTAAAATAGAGAATAAAGAATTATCTTGGAAACAAGTGCAAACTATATGTGAAAATACTTCGGAAAATCAATCTTCTATGTTTAAGGATATTTACAATGGTAGACAAACCGAAATTGATTCAATTCTCGGATATATGATAGAGCATTCTAATGAAAAATCCTGTCCTCGCATTTCATTTCTGTATCAAGCAATAAAAGGGATTGAGAGAGGAAAGGAGGGCGTATGAGCGGTTTCTTTACTTGGATTGTCTCAGTGGCGATTACGTTACCGATATTGAGTTTGTTATTCATTTATTTTCTTGTTCGAATTTTTGTTAGAGGAAAGAAAACAATTTTGTGGACTGTTGATTTATCAACAGCAGTTTTCATAGTATCCGTGCACTTTCATTTGTTAACCATATTTGAGCAATCATTTCTTCTTTATATTATATTACTACTTACTTTTTTAGCACTGGTTGTCTATTACTTTGAATATAAAAGTTCGAGGGAGCCTTCTATGTATGTGGCTATTAAAAAAATGTGGAGACTTTCATTTTTCCTTTTTTTCATAAGCTATGTAGGTCTTACCATTGGTGGTATTTTAACAGGAGTTTTTAAAAGTGCATTCCTATTATAGTTTTTAATTTTAAGCTATGTTAAACAA
>NZ_NUMC01000145.1:0-5120 GCF_002577655.1 Bacillus sp. AFS040349
AATATTCTGGACTTGACTCTTTTCTTGTTTTCCCCAATCGGCCTTTTTACTTTGACTGTACTGAAGATAAACACCTTTGCCGACAAAAAAAGCAATCTTTGGCTTATAAAATGATATCTTCTCTTTCAGAACTTCTCTTCCTACTTGATATTCCTCTCGGGTAATTTCATCTGCTGCTCTTGTTGGTCTAGCCACAATATTCGTAAATCCATACCCCATCTTACATAAGGTACTATCTTCTTCAGGGAGGTATAATCGATCTGTTAATCCAGCTTCGTAAAGAATTTTCCAAAAACGATTATTTTTATTTGCATAATTATGTCCAACTTCACCAGAAACTAAGCTGGGATTATAGCCTATAAAAAGAATATCTAATCCTTTAGAGATTTTATCTAAATCTTTTTCCATATACTCACCAACTATATTTTTCTTACCTTTTTAAAGTATTCCTCTAATGTTAATTTATTTTCATAGATATATGTTGCCTTTTCCTTGCCAACATATCGAATATGCCATGGTTCATATTGATATTCTGTAACCAGTTCCTTGTTTAGTGGATATCGGATAATAAATCCTGCACGATGTGCATTATCACGCAACCACTTTCCCTCTTTTGTTTCGCCAAAATCTTGAGTAATCTCTAAATCTACACTTTTGCTTGTAACATCCATGGCTAAACCTGTTTGATGTTCACTTTTCCCAGGCAAAGCAACAGCTGCTAAAGCATGCTCTTCGCCACTTTGCTCTTTTTCCACATTAAAAATTCCTTGTTGCCTTGAATAAGAGCGATAACCAGATACTGCATACAGTTCAATTTCTTCCTCTTTGGCATATTTGAAAAGTTCCTCCAAAGCATCAGCTGCCTCTTTACGTAAATATTTTTTAGGAACATCTTCATCACCAAACGAAAATTCAACATTAGGAACTGTTAAATCATTTGGTTCGTAACCAGCAGGAAGACCATAAGTTTTATTTACTAAAGCAAGAATATTGTCAGGATTTTCTATTTGAATATTACCATCTACTTGTTTGACTTCATTAAAATATTTAGACTCTAATAAAAGTTCATTTGTTTGTACAGAAATACTCTTTGTGTAACTTCCATGTTGTTCCCCACTAAAAGATAATCCTCCTGAAATAACAGAACAGGCTGTTAGCATAAAAAGAAAAAGAAATGTAAGAGTTAGTTTTAGATAAAACATTTGATCACCCTATCTAATCATTCATTAATAGGCGATTCATCACGTTTTTCTTATTGATGTGATAAAAAGCACTTAATCACATCATTTCCGCATCTCTTATACCTTAAAACATATAAAAAAATTTTATTTCGACAAAAAAACCAAGACTTTTTACTTTATAGGAAAAAGGTAATAAATAAATATAAAAAACCGCACAAAATCTAAATGCGGTTTTTTTGCGGAATCTTACATTTCTTTTTTTATTGCAGCATCTAACGCAACAACAATCATATCATTAAAGGTAGTTTGACGTTCCTCAGCAGTTGTTTCTTCTCCAGTTAAGATATGGTCGCTCACTGTTAAAACAGATAATGCTTTACGACCAAATTTTGCTGCTAATGTATACAGTGCAGCAGACTCCATTTCAATTGCAAGTATGCCATATCTAGCCCATTTCTCAAGTTCAGCGTTATCATTATAAAACATATCAGCTGTAAAGATGTTTCCAACTTTAAGGTTGAGTCCTTTTTCAAGACCAGTATCATACGCTTTTTTAAGTAGCTCAAAATTAGCAGTCGGCGCATAATCAACTCCACCAAACGTTAAGCGATTCATTTGTGAATCTGTTGAAGCACTCATCGCTAAAATAACATCTCTTACTTTAACATCCTTTTGAATGGCACCACATGTACCTACTCTGATAAGGTTTTGAACACCATAACTGTTCATAAGTTCATTTATGTATATTGAAATAGATGGGACTCCCATCCCTGTACCTTGTACTGAAATACGCTCTCCTTTATATGTACCAGTAAAACCAAGCATTCCCCTTACTTCATTATAACAAGTTACATCTTCTAAAAATGTTTCTGCTATATACTTAGCACGTAGTGGATCACCTGGTAAGAGGACCGTTTCTGCTATTTCATTTTCTTTTGCTCCTATATGTACACTCATTAATAAAACCTCCAATTCTAAAAGTACAAAAAGTCAATTTACTATACCATATTACATGAAATTTTTAAAAAATTATAGGAAACATTTATTAACTTTATTAACATTACTCTTCCTTCAGCCATTCATACAAAACAAATTTTGTTAGCTTTATCATGAACCGAAATGGACATGATATAAAAGTAAACAGTTTAGGGAGGTAATTTCGCATGAAAAAGAAACTTGAACAAGCCGTACAACATGCAAATGAAACAAACCCAGGTTCCCGAAATGGAACTCAACCTCATGAATCCAAGAACGCTAAAAAGAAAAAAACACATGCGACAAATAAATCTAATGAGATTTAAGGAGGAGTGTTATCATGGGTAAAAAACATCGAAACAGAAATACACCTAAGAAGAACAATCACATTTCCCCTGAAGTACTCGCAGCTGAGGAAACAGCTCATTCAAAAGAACATACTTCAGATAAACGTAAAAATGGTCCTGGTCATCATATTTAATATTAAAAAGCTGACAGAAATAGGTTTCTGTCAGCTTTTATCTTACATGTATTCGGTTAATAATCTGCCATCCTTGTGGACAGAGCTTGTAATAAGTTTGCCCCTTTTTTCCCTCATCAATTAAAACAATATCACCCGTACTTAAATACCTTGCATCATAATCTGCAGGCATGCGGTCCGCCACATTAAAAGTTTGAAATACTTTTTCTAAAACATCCTTGTGGTTATTTCCTTCAAGAATAAGCCGATAAACATCTTTGTACCCTTTTTTCTCTCCAAAACTTGGAGTTTGGAAAATGGTAATATCAAAAGATAAAGTACGTTTTCTTACTAACAAGGAATAGACCATATTTCTCCCCCTCTACGAATCCATTTCATACTATAATAATTAGCTATTAAGAGGAGAATTCCTTTATCTAATACCTTCTATTTTTGTCGATAAAATGATGGGTTTTAGCAAATATTGTAGACAAAATAACTAACCAAATAAAACCTACACTCCAACCTGCTAATACGTCTGTTAGATAATGAACACCTAAATAAATTCTACTAACACCGATTAAAAATACTAGTACAGCTGTCATAACAGCTGCTATTATTCTTTTATTAGGATTCTTTATTATGTAAAATAACAATAAAAAGCTAATAAATCCATAAATGGCCGCTGAATTCATAGCATGTCCACTAGGGAAGCTATAATGAGATGCTTCATAAACGGCATCAAACGATGGTCGTTCCCGCGAGAATAACTCTTTTAATTGATAATTAAGCTGCCTGACACTGTACAGCACCACAAATAAGAAAATGACTCCAACTATTTTTCGCTTAAATAAAAAATATAGTCCAATAACAAGACATAGTGGTAAATAAAATTTTAAAGATCCCATTTCGGTAATGACCAAAAATACGTCTGTTAAAAATGGTAAACGTAATTTCTCAAAGAAAAGAGTAACACTAACATCTATGTTGTAAAAAAAATCAGTTGAATAAACAGATGCACAGGTTACAAAAATTAAACATGCAGCAATTACAAACCATTTCACACCACTTACCTCCAAATCCTTTTACTTCTTTAAAGCAAAACATTCTATCAAGTAAAAAAGACCGACTATGAACGTATCGGTCTTTTTCTATAATCTATTATAAAAAATAGATGATTATACCTTTTTATGTTTTGATTGTTCGCGGTGACCGGGTGCTGGCTTCTTTTTATAAGCATATTCTTCTGCTGTTTCTGTATCTCTATGAGCCATTATGGCCTTTTGTTCAGGACTATTATGATGTTTTTTAGACAAAACGCTCACCTCACTCAGTAAAGTTAATTGTTAGTTTTTCTATCTTTAATAAAACCATTTACCTGTTAAATAGGTAAACCTCTTACTTTAGGCTAAATACTCCCTCATTTGTATAAGGGGCACTTTTATTGACCATCAGCACCATTTAAGGTTACTCTTCGAACATGGTCATCTTCAAAACCATTTTCTCTTAGTTTCTTCGCCTTATCATCCACTAACTTCTTTTGATCTACCTCTGATGATGGTGTGTTTTTCTTCTTAGACATGTTATACCTCCAAAAAAGAATGTGTCGCAATCTTAAGTTTAGCTAAAATGGAGATTTTCATTCAGGTGCAACTACTCAATATTTGCAAAATAATATCATTCATAAACTCATTCTTCAGCTTTGTTTTGTCTTGTATAAATCAAAATTGCATCTCTTAAAAATTCAGCAGTTCCTTTATTTTCTTTATCATAAAATGCTGTGAAACGTTCATCTTCAACATACATTTGCGCTAGTCCTGCATGCGCTTCCTTTGTATAATGATCCCAATAAAAACTTAACCATTGGCGATGTAAATCTGCTGTTTTTTGAGCAAGCTCACTCTCGGGGTCACCTGTTTTAAACGCTTCATTAAGAATACTTAAAATATCAGTACCTAATTGTTCAGCTTGAGAATATTGATATTCGGACATGTTTTTTAATTTATTGTTTGATTTGTCAACTGTAGTATTACCATATTTTGACCTTATTTCCTCTCCATATTTTTGTTCATTTTCCTCAATTAATTGATCTTTGAAGCCCTCAAACTTTTCTTTGTCACTCATTGTCATTCTCCCTTCCTTAGTAGCAATTGTTTTTCTTACATTTTCAATTAGAACATTTAGTTGTGCTCGCTTAGATAAAAGATTTTCTAAATGTTCTTCAAGGGCAGCTGTTTGATCAAATGAGGGAGATGATAAAATTTGTTGAATGCTATCTAAGTCAATACCAAGTTCACGATAAAACATAATTTGCTGTAATTTATTAACTTCATCATGTCCGTATATACGATAACCTGATGAATTGATTCTCGCCGGCTTAAGAATCCCAATCTCATCATAGTATCGTAAGGTTCTTGCACTCACTCCAGCCAATGTTGCTAGCTTTTTTACTGTGTATTCCATCTTCAGCCCCCCTGATAAAAATCCGTATTGTCAAAACTTCT